>JBCBCO010000207.1:0-2723 GCA_038630445.1 Pseudomonadota bacterium
ATCGCGTCCCCATAATATTTCTTGGCAATTTTCGACAATGAATCCCCGGATTTGACCGTGTGGAAAACAGAGTCCGCAACTTTGGCTTTGGATTTGACTTTCATGGAGTCGTCGACCTCACCAATGCCGCTGACATTGCCTGCCGCCAGGATCAGTTTCTCCTTGGTTTCCATGTCTGGAACCTTGCCTTCGAGTTTGACCTGTTTGCCATCGACCGAGACTTTGAAATCGCCGCCTAGCCCATCATCGAGCCCGAGATCCTCGACTTCTTTGCGAATGGCTTTTTCGGCAACCTTATTGCGGTCCGCAATAATCTCTTTGCCCTTGTTCATTGCGAATTTGAATACGCCCATTTCGGTGTTCTCCCCTTTGTGAACACCTCTGATTAGGGGTGATTCATCGCTTCGTGAAGGGGTTTCCGCGACGTCCTTCCACTTTACGTCAACGTTACCCCTAGCCGGGGCGTGCTCGCTTCAGTAGGGTGCACCGCAACATAGACCACTTACGGGAGTTAATCATTATGCGCGAAGCCGTAATCGTATCCACAGCACGGACGGGCCTTGCCAAGGCGGGCCGCGGATCCCTCAACAACACACACGGCATCACGATGGCCGGTCATGCCATCAAGCATGCTCTGGACCGGGCGGGCGTTGAAGCAGAAGCTGTTGAAGACGTGTTCCTCGGCTCAGCTCAGCCAGAAGGCGCAACCGGCCACAATGTGGCGCGTAATGCGGCCCTTTGGGCGGGCTGCCCAAGCTCGACCTCAGGCGCGACCATCAACCGGTTCTGTTCGTCCGGTCTGCAGGCGATCGCCAATGCGGCCCACACGGTCATCAATGAAGGCGCGCCGGTCGCGATTGGCGGCGGGGTTGAGAGCCTCTCGCTCGTCTCGCGCTCAGGTCACATGAACCTGCACCGCTACACCGAAGACGAGCTAATGGCCAAATGGCCAGCCATCTGGATGACCATGATCGAAACGGCTGAAATCGTCGCCGATCGTTACGGCGTCAGCCGCGAAGCGCAGGACGAGTATTCTGCCGAATCCCAGCGTCGCACCGCTGAATTCCAGAAGAATGGTTACATGGCTGAAGAGATCGCTCCGTTGAAAACGAAGATGATGCTCAAGAACAAAGAAACCGGCGAAATCACCCAAGAAGAAGTGGTCTGCGACCGCGACGAATGTAACCGTCCGGGCACCACATATGAGGCCCTTGCTGGCCTGCCACCGGTTTTCTCTGGTGGTCAGCAAGTCAAAGAAGGCAAGTACATCACGGCCGGTAACGCGTCTCAGCTCTCTGATGGCGCCGCGGCTGTTGTGGTCATGGAGGCCGAGGAGGCTGCCCGCCGCAACATCAAACCGCTCGGCCGTTTCATGGGCTTCAATGTTGGCGGTGTGGACCCGGACGAGATGGGCATTGGCCCGGTTAAAGCGGTTCCACGTCTGCTTGAGCGTCACGGTCTGAAAGTCGACGATATCGACCTTTGGGAGCTGAACGAAGCTTTTGCTTCTCAGTGCCTCTATAGCCGTGACTTCCTCGGCATCGATCCAGAGAAGTATAACGTCAATGGCGGCTCGATCGCGATCGGACACCCGTTCGGCATGACCGGCGCGCGCTGCACCGGCTCGATCCTCCTCGAAGGCCAGCGCCGCAAAGCCAAATATGGCGTCGTCACCATGTGCATCGGCGGCGGCATGGGTGCCGCCGGCCTGTTCGAGTTCCTACACTAAGACTTGAACGCCCAGAGATTGAAGAAAGCCCGCAGAGTGATCTGCGGGCTTTTTGTTTGGGGAAGGGACGTGTGGGCGATCGTTGAGGGGCTGAGGCGGGGTCTCTGCCACACTCTGTCTGCTTTGGGTCAGGAGGAGACATAAGCTGCGTGTCTTGTTTGGAGCGAACTTGAGCCGCTAACAATAGTCACACAGTCCTGTGATCATGGGTGATTGGTGTGTGCGCAGAGTGCCTCCTAAGTATCGCTCAAGCCAAAACCGGCCGTTAGCACTTAGCCATTTTAGGAGTCTCCCATGATCAAGTTTTCGTCCCTCGCCGCCGCGCTCGCAATTGGGCTGTCTGGCATTGCAGCCTGCGCTCCTGCAGCATTCGCCGAAACCGCAACAGCGGAAGTCACAATTTCGAATGAACTACCATCAGGAGACTTCATCAAGAAGAAGAAACGCCTCAAAGGCGCTTGGGAAGTTGTTCAGCGCGGCGACAAAACCTTCATCGTGTTTGGCGACGATTTTCGCGCAGCTAATGGTCCCGATTTGAAGATTTTCCTATCTCCTCAATCTGTCTCTGAAGTGACAGGCAAAACCGCTGTGAACGGCTCAATCAATATCGGCGAACTGAAAGCTACCAAAGGAACGCAAGAGTATGAGATTCCAGTTGGCATAAATCTCGACGACTTTTCCAGCGTGCTGGTCCATTGCGAAGCATACTCAGTTCTCTGGGGTGGCGGCGATTTGTAAAACCACTAAGGGGTATGGCTTCGTCATTTATGACACTATCACTGTCGACCTTTTGAAGAAAACCGCCTTGTTGAGGCGGTTTTTTGCTATTCGGTTTTCCAGTAGCGTTCTCTAGCATTATGGTATTAGGCGGCGCTTTGCGGGTCGCGGGAGATACTATGACGGATTTTCGAGAAGATGAGTTCGTTCGGATTCTAGATAATGCGCCTTCAGATTACTTTCCTGGAGAAACAGGCGTGATTGTTTCCATAGCAAC
>JBCBCO010000208.1:0-2704 GCA_038630445.1 Pseudomonadota bacterium
GCGCCTTTCATGACAACGCTGAAAAATGGCGTGGTTCGCGTCGAAGATGGCGGTGAGACCACAATGCGCCTGTTCGTACGCGGCGGTTTTGCTGATGTGACCCCAGCGGGTTTGACCATTTTGGCGGAAGAAGCGGTCAACTTGGACAGCGTTTCTGTCGAGAGCGTTCAGAAAGAGTATGACGAAGCACATCGCGCGCTCCTCGCCGAGGGCAAAGACAGTTCACACGCCCATGCACTCGAAGAGCAAGTAGCTTATCTCGAAAGCTTGAAAGCAGCGCTCGTCAACTAAGCAACCTTAGCGCCACGACGGCTCCGCCAAGCACTCCCGCATGCTCGCCTAATCCAGGTGATAAAATAATCCTTTTGCCACTTATCGGCAGATAGTCGCCGAGCAATTGGTCAAATGCGATTTGGACCTTTGCCAACAGACCGTCAGTCTGCATTAGCCCCCCACCGATGATGATCTTTTCCAAACGGGTGCCGAGGTACAAATTGAGACAGGCCTGAGCCAAATAGAAGGCCTCAATCTCCCATCCTGGATGATCTGAAGAGAGACCTCTTGGATCCCCCCAGCGCGCCTCGAACGCTTTTGCGGATGCGAGGCCTTCCAAACAGTCACCATGTAGATCGCAAGTTCCCGGGAAGGCTTGATCATCTTTGTGTCGAGCGACACGGATATGGCCAAACTCTGGGTGCGCGGGCCGCCCGACCAGATCCCGGTTCAAAAAGAGCCCGACACCGATCCCGGTTCCAACTGTCATATAAGCTGCGCTACGTGCGGCTTGCGCAGCGCCCCAGCGCATTTCTGCTGAAAGGGCCGCGTTCACATCCGTATCGAGGTGGAACGGCACGCCGAGTTCTTTGCTCAGAAACGGACCAATTGGAACTTCATTCCACCCCGGCTTCGCCGTCCCTGTGATCACACCATACGTCTGTGAGGCCGGGTCAACATCAACAGGGCCAAAACTGGCAATACCCAGCGCCGCAGGCTGAACGCCCCGCGCCTGAGACTGGGTCAAAAACGATGAAGCACAAGCCGAAAGGGTCTCGTCTGGTGCACCGGTGGGGACGCGCCAAGCGGATAGGAAAGTCCCATCAGCGCCAACAAGTGCGCACTTAAAGCTTGTCCCGCCAGCATCGATGGCTGCAATTACTGTGTCTGATGTCACCGCGCCAGCCTCCCGTCTTAACGGGATAGGCGATCAGCCAAAAACCGCAATTGTCTGACGCCCAACAAGGATAGGCTCACCCTGTCGGTTCCAGAGCCGCATGGACTGGCTGGAATAGCCGTCTTTGGCCAGTTGCGCGGTGTGTTGCGCAAAAAACCACCCTTCCGGGTCAGTGGTGATGGTGTCGGTCATGAACTCAGCCATCCAGGTCATAGAGCTAATTCGAAGCGGCTGCGTGAACATTGACATGACGGCCGGAGGTGGGGCGTCACCAATCGCCAGAACCGCGGTCGCATCATTCGGCGTATTCGGATCAAGGTGGCGCATCCAGAGCCCAATGGACTTCTCTTTTGACCCGGATATGGGCCGACCGCCGAGCGCCATAAGCATATCGAAATTTTGAGTGAACCCGGGGCGTGGGCCGCGTGAATCGAAAAATGACTCTATCTCGCTCGGCGCACGCACGTCCGGCATCGGCATATCGTCGAAGTGTATTGCGCTTTCCTTGGCCTTGCCAAAAGCGAAAATAGATTGAGCCGTAACATCGCCATTGGCGGTCACATCAACGCTCACATAGGCGGTATTCTTACCGCGCCTCAAAAGGTTTGGTTTGATCGTCACATCACCCCCAACCGGACCGACAAAAGCAACCTGGGCGCTCCGGATCGGAAGATCATCCACCAAGCCCATTGCGGCTTGCAAGGACAGGGCAGCTGTCAGGCCGCCATAAGTCGTCCGTCCCTGCATCCAGCTCTCTGGGATATGAGCGTCAATCGTCTTATCAGGTTTGCGCTGCAAGCCGTCGAGCAGCTCCGTATAGCTGGTCATGGGAAAGTCCTTGGGCCGTTGATCTTCGGGTGAGATAGGGAGTTCTGGTTGGGCACCAAGCCGTCACGCCACGTCAGCAAACACAAAAACGCCCCCGCCATTGGCAGGGGCGCGCTTTAATCGCTGGACGCTCAGGCCTAGTGCTGGCTTTCCGGCGTCGTCACTTTCAGACCATCGAGATCATCGCTCACGCTGATCTGACAAGACAGACGTGAATTGCCTTGCACGTTTTCAGCAAAATCGAGCATGGACTGTTCCATGTCTTCTGGGGCCCCGACTTTCGCCATAAAGGTCTCGTCGATATAGACGTGACAAGTTGCGCATGCACACGCGCCGCCGCAATCGGCATCAATTCCCGGTATCGAGTTTTTGATCGCTGTTTCCATCACGCTTTCACCGTTTGAGGCTTCAATGACACGTTCGGTGCCTTCGTGGTCAACAAAGATTATTTTGGCCATTTCTGGTCGTCTCCTTATACGGCGGCTGCCGCGATCTCTTTCATGGATTTTGATGTATCGCTTAGGGTCTCAGGTGCAAGACGCGCGCCTGTTATTATCAGTTTCTTGGACGCGAGAAATTCAGGTGGGCTATTGATGGCATCGACTGCGATCAGTTTGCCATTCTGAAGATAGAAGACCGCGAACTTTCGCGCCTCTGGATCCCCGCGCACCACTGTCTCATCATACCCTTGGCTGAGCCCCGCGA
>JBCBCO010000209.1:0-2700 GCA_038630445.1 Pseudomonadota bacterium
GGATCTTGCGGCCTTCTTCGGTTCGGATCGGGATGTTTTGCAGGTTCGGGTCGTTGGAGGAGAGGCGGCCGGTCTGCGCGCCCGTCATGCCGTAATTGGTGTGGACACGCCCGGTGCGCGGGCTGATCTGGGCTTGCAGGTTTTCGGTATAGGTTGAGCGGAGTTTGGAGACGGTGCGCCATTTCAGGATGGAGGTGGGAAGCTCATGGCCCTCTGCGGCGAGGTCTTCGAGGACATCTGCGCCGGTTTGCCAGGCACCGGTTTTGGTTTTCTTGCCGCCCTCTAGTCCCATTTCGTCGAACAGGATTTCGCCGAGCTGTTTGGGCGAGCCCAGATTAAACTCACGGCCTGCGAGCTCGTAGGCTTCGGCCTCAAAGCGGGCCATGGATTGGCTGAAATCAGACGAGAGGCGGGAGAGGTGGTCGCGGTCGACCTTGATGCCTTCGGCCTCCATGTCGGAGAGGATGTGGACGAGCGGACGTTCCAGCGTTTCATAGACCGTGGTGGCCTTGGCGGTGTGCAGCTGCGGCTTGAAGGCCTGCCACAGGCGAAGGGTAATGTCAGCATCCTCGGCGGCGTATTCGGTCGCCTTGTCGAGGGGGACGCGGTCGAAGGTGATCTGTTTCTTGCCCGTGCCGCAGACATCCTTGAAGCTGATCGGGGTGTGCTGGAAATAGCGCTCTGACAGCTCATCCATGCCGTGATTGTGCATGCCCGCATGCAGTGCGAAGCTGATCAGGATGGTGTCGTCGATGGGGGTGAGGCCGATGTCGTAGCGGGCGAGCACTGTGACGTCATATTTGAGATTGTGGCCGATTTTGAGGACTGAATCATCTTCGAAGAGCGGTTTTAGGGCGGCCAGCGCCTTGTCCATATTGATCTGGCGCGGTGGGTCCATGCCGAACATGTCGTCGCTGTCGGCATTGGCATCCGGATCGATATGATTGAGCGCGATGTAGCAGGCCTCGCCGGGGCTGAGCGCGAGCGAGACGCCGACGAGACCGCTTTCATGCGCGTCGAGAGCATCTGTTTCGGTATCAACCGCGACATAGCCCTGCGCGGTGGCGCGGGCGATCCAGTCTTCCAGCGTGGCGAAGTCGCGAATGGTGACATAGGCGCTGCGGTCGATTGGGACGGCGTCTTCCTCGGCGGCTTCTTCGGGGAGGTTGCCTTCAAGCTCCATGGTTTCGCGCACACGGCGGGTGATGGTGCGGAACTCCATTGTCTCTAGGAAGGTCAGGAGCGTCGTTGGGTCGGGGTCGGCGACGGCGAGGTCTTCCATGGGGACCTCGACGGGGACATCGGTTTTCAGCGTGACCAGTGTTTTGGAGATGCGCACGGCGTCTGCATGTTCGATCAGGGTTTCGCGCCGCTTATTCTGTTTGATCTCGCCGGCGCGCTCCAACACGTCCTCTACGGTGCCGAACGTGTCGAGCAGGGTGGCGGCGGTCTTTGGGCCGATGCCGGGGGCGCCGGGGATGTTGTCGGTGCTGTCGCCGGTGAGTGCCTGCAGGTCGATCATCTTGTCGGGTGTGACGCCGAATTTCTCAATCACTTCAGCGACGCCGACCGTCTTATTCTTCATCGTGTCGAGCATACCGATCCTGTCGGTGACGAGTTGCATCAGGTCTTTGTCAGAAGACACGATGGTGACGCGCGCGCCTTTGGCTTCGGCCTGGCGGGCATAAGTGGCGATCAGGTCATCGGCCTCATAGCCTTCCAGTTCCAGCGCGTGGGTGTGGAAGGCGATCGCGGCCTCGCGCACCAGCGGGAATTGCGGGCGCAGGTCTTCGGGCGGCTCGGAGCGGTTGGCCTTATAGTCAGGGTACAGATCGTTCCGGAAGGTATAGCTGGATTTGTCGAAGACACAGGCAAAGTGGGTTGGGCGATCTGGGCCTTTCAGATCCTCCAGTAGCTTCCATAACATGTTGCAAAAGCCTGAGACGGCGCCGACCGGTATTCCGTCACTGGCACGGGTTAGCGCCGGCAGCGCGTGATAGGCGCGGAAGATATAAGCGCTCGCGTCGACGAGATAGAGATGGGAATTTTGATCAACAGGCGCGCTCGGCATGGGAAATCCTTTGTCTTGAAGGATGCTTTAGCGGGCTGTTGGTGAGTCGTCACGGTTTGAGCCGTCAGAAATTAGAACAGAGTTTTCTTTGAATTAGCCGTTGGATAATTAAGCTATTGGCGAGAGCAACGCGGAGTTTCTCTCTGGCGAATTGACTTAGGTTTGCAGCCGATGACGTTTATCGCGGTCTTGGGAGGGTTATATGACTATGCAAAAGATAGGTCCTGTTTATGCGATGCTTCTATTGGGGGCTTGTGTCACACCGACTTACGGCGTTCCCCTTGATGGAGAACCTCAAGCAAGCCTAACTCTTGAACGAAGCTGGGGAGATTACAACTACTGGAAGACGCTCTATACAGAAGGTAGACAGCAATACTTTTTCAACATGGATCCCGAAACGTGTGAGATTATTGGTGAAATCACAAGCTTCTATGGCGGGTCTATTGGTGGGACTAAAAGTGTAAGACCTATCGTAGCTAGCAAAGACGTTCTGCTGATGGGAGTTGTCACACAAACCAAGATAACACTTGGTGTTCACCATGGTGATATGGACGGATCGAGTAAGACTGATTGTTACAGCATTGCGAAGTTTACGCCCGTCGATGGCGGTTCATATACAGTCAGAATGG
>JBCBCO010000020.1:0-25832 GCA_038630445.1 Pseudomonadota bacterium
AAACTCACCGTGTCCCGCACAGCGGCCAGTCAGCCGCCGAGTTCATTGCGCCTGAAAGTTGGCAGCACGATTACAGTCAGCGACGCGATCGATGCGCTTGTGACCAAGTCAGCCAATGATGTTGCTGTCGTTGTAGCCGAACGCCTCGGCGGAACTGAGCAGCGGTTCGCAACTCTAATGACGGCCAAAGCCCGCTCAATGGGCATGACGCGCACGACCTTCAGGAATGCTTCCGGATTGCCGGATACCCAGCAACTCTCCACCGCGCGCGACATGGCGATTCTGGCAGAACGTGTCTTGGAAGATCACGCCGCCTATTATGGCTATTTTGCTGAGACGCGTTTCAGTTGGGGCCGAAATACCTACCGCAACCACAACCGCCTGATTGGTAAAGTCGAAGGCGTTGATGGCATTAAGACCGGTTATACGCGGGCGTCCGGATTTAACCTGATGACCTCGGCCAAGCGACGCGGACGCCGCGTTGTCACGATTATGTTCGGTGGATCTACGGCTCGGTCTCGCGACCAACATGTGACGGATCTGGTCGAAGCCGCCTATGCCAGCCTCAAAGACAGCCCGACCGATCCGCGCCTGCGTGCGCGCATCCAGTTTAGCAATGTCCAACCTCCACTTGAGCCAAATGGCGCGGCGATGCCGGTTCTCAATGGCCAAGTTTTCAGTGTTAGCCCTGTTATCGCGCAGGGCGACGAGGGCTCTAAGCAAGACTGATCCGCCATGCGTTTGCTTGGCCTTCTCTTCATTGGATTCGTCTGGACGCTCTTACAGGCGCATGCTGCACCTGTGGACACCGATCGCCTTGATCAGCGGCTAACCCGATTGGCGCAGGACGAAACCATGGTGGGTCTTGCAGTTGCCGTGATTGAGGACGGTGAGATCACGTTTGCGAAGGGCTACGGCGTGACAGAGTTTGGTGGCGGAGCTGTTACGCCCGATACCGTTTTCCGCTGGGCGTCTCTGTCCAAGGGCGTGGCGTCTACGTCTGTCCTGAAGCTCGTCGACCGCGGATGGCTTTCGCTTGATCAGACAGCGGCGGAGTTTGGGACGTCGCTGAGGCTGCCTCAGGGCGGACAGAGGATTGCAACGATTGATCACATCCTTTCCCACCGCCTTGGCATTCTGCCAAACGCCTACGATACGACACTGGAAGATGGTCGCGATCCGGCTGCCATTCGAACCAGTCTCGGAAAACTGAAACGGATTTGCGCGGTTGGGGAGTGTCATACTTATCAGAACGTCGCGTTTGATACGGTCGCCGAGATCGTTCAATCCGTGACCGGGCGTAGCTTTGAGGATACGGTTCAAAGAGACCTTTTCGATCCGCTCGATATGCGAACTGCGAGCTTTGGGCTTGCGTCTTTGCGCGCGTCAGCTCACTGGGCCAAGCCTCATCGCAAACGACGCGCGGATGTCGCGCCACGACTACGCACACTCAAACCCGCCTACTACAATGTGCCTGCAGCTGGCGGTGTAAACGGATCGATCCTCGATCTCGCCAAGTTTGCGAGGGCACAGATGGGGCTGATGCCTGAAACTGTTAGCGAAACGATGCTGGCAGAGCTGCACAGCCCGCGCATCTATACCCGCCGCGAGCAATCCAGCATGAGCCGACGCTATGGTGGGCATTTGCGCGATGCGCGTTATGCGCTTGGCTGGCGTGTCTATAAGTATGGTGATGCGGGTTACCGCGTCGTCGGCCATCGCGGTGCCGTCGATGGATACCGCTCTCTTATCCTGTTTGATCCTGAGCGGAAGTCAGGGGTGGTTGCCCTGTGGAATTCAGGTGCACGCCAGCCAGTCGGCGTACAGTTTGAGGTCATGGATATGATTTATGGCTTGCCGCAGCAGGACTGGATGCAAATCGATACAGACGAGGCGCTTTAGAAGGCGATCTCGGCCCCGGCTAGTTCGGGCAGGCGCAGTGTGATCAGCAAATCCCGCAATTCCTGTCTGGCTGCGACATGGCTCATCGAGAAGGCCACGTTTGAGCCTTTCTCTGTGAGGTCGAGAAGGGTCAGCCCTGCAGGAAAAAGTTCCCGGTAGATCACGCGCTCTGACAGACCCGGAGCAAGGCGGAAGCCAATCCGTTTTGCAAGAGCCTGAAGTGCCTTACCGACGCGCTGTTTGTTGCGGGCCTCCAGCGGCGACATCCGGTTGCGCATGACGATCCAGTCAATCGGCTGGCGAGACGTGCGCGCTTTTTCTTTGCGGCAATCCCAGACCATTTCAGAATAGAAGCTCGGCCGAACGACCTTGAGTGTCTCTGGATGGACATCGCCCAGCAAGTCAAAATCGACGAAACTGTCATTCAGCGGTGTGATGAGCGTGTCTGCGCTGCGATGAGCGAGGCGGGACAGGAATGTGTCTGTGCCGGGTGCGTCAATGATTATGAGTTCGCTGACCGCTTTCAACCGTTCAACCGCCCGGTTGAAGCGTTCTGTATCTTCGCGCTCTGCAGCATCAAGGTCGCGTTCTGTACTGGCATCGACGCGGATGCTTTCAGGCATGGGGACTTTCGCCCCGCTTGAGTTCAGCCATCGGTGACGGTTTTCTAAATAGCGTGTCAGCGTCCGCTGGCGCACATCGAGGTCAATGATGCCGACCGATTTTCCCATCCGCATTAGGGCGACAGCCAGATGCACGGATACGGTGGATTTTCCCGCACCCCCTTTCTCATTCCCGACAGTGATGACCCGGCACGGTTTCGGTGCCGGGGTGGTCAGTGTGAGCGGCTCATCATCGGCCGGTGAGATTGGGATTTGTCCATCCGCCGCCATAGGTCGGCTCCCTGGGGTTCGTGATTAGGCGGCGTGCTGCACCGGTTCGGGCTGAGCGTCGTCCTCGAACAGGAACTCTGCGGCCCCGCCGACAATCGTGTCTTGATGCGGTTGCGCGATAGCAGGCTCGCCGTCGAACAAATCGCTGTCAGGCAGCAGTCGCGCACAAGGCGTCTCGGTCAAGGCCTGCATCGGGAACGGTGTAACGCCTGTCATGAGGTCGAGTGTTTCACGCAGTCCGGAAAGGCTGTCGGCCAACATGCCCATCTCACGGCTGAGACGGGCTGTTTCCTGCCGTGTCGCCTCTGCGCCATCGAATAGGAAAGCGTCCAGATCATCAGCGGGCGTTGAGGCCGGCTCAAGCCTGTATTTAGGCTTGGCGGCTGTGTGACGCTTTGTGTAAAGAGAGGCGATGGCTGCGGTCAGCAGCGTTTTCAGGCGGGTCAGGACAGGGTTTCTCATCCCTTAACAAAACAGGCGTAACAGTTAACAGGTCGTTTATAACTCTCCTCTCAGGCGAACTTTTCATGAAGAAAAAACCGTTTCTTGCGCGCTCCTTGAGTGAGCTGCGTACCGCTCTTGAGCCCTATCATCGTGCTGGGCAGCGCATTGGCTTTGTCCCAACGATGGGCGCGTTGCATGACGGGCATGTCTCGCTCGTGGGTCTGGCACAGCGAGAGAGCGACATCTCTGTTGTCAGTATTTTTGTGAACCCAACCCAGTTCGCACCCGGAGAGGATCTCGACACGTATCCACGCACTGAAGAGGCCGATATTGCGCGCCTGACTGAAGCAGGGGTCGATATCATCTACCTGCCCCGTCTGGAGGATATGTATCCGGAAGGCTCGCTGACTAATGTCGGTGTAGAGCAGATGTCGGACTTATTGGATGGGATTTACCGTCCGCACTTTTTCTACGGCGTTGCAACAGTCGTTGCGCGGCTGTTCATCCATGTTCAGCCCAGCGTCGCGGTCTTCGGTGAGAAAGACTATCAGCAGCTTCAGATCATCCGGCGCATGGTGCGCGATCTCGGCTTCGCGATAGGGGTGATTGGCGGACCAACTGTGCGCGACGCGGACGGTTTGGCTCAATCCTCACGGAATGCCTATTTGAGCGATGCAGAGCGTCAGACGGCGAATGCGATTTCAACGGCACTGCACCGTGCTGCCAAACGTCTGGAGCTTGGTGGACGTGTTTCCGATATCCTTGCCGAAGCCGAAGACATCATTCGCAAAGCGGGCTTTGGGAAACTCAATTACGTCAGCGCCGTGGACCCGGCGAGTTTGCAAGATCTTGGCGACGGTGCCGTTGAAGCAAGATATGAAGGCCGTCTCCTCGCGGCGGCATGGATGGGTAAAACGCGCCTGATCGATAATGTTGGGTTCAAACGTCGTTGAACAAAAAAGACAGCACTTTGTATTTCGAGAAAGACCTGATGTCTCCAGAGACCGGTTCCTTGATATTGCCTGACGGCATTGTTGAAATTGCTTTCGACCCTCTGCAACACAGTAAACCAGCTCGCAGGCTTTTGAATGAGGCTTATGCGCATGGTGGCGGCGATATCGTCGATCACGATGTTTGGTGGTCATCACTTTCGCAGGATGAAGAGTATAGTCCGGAGACTGTTCTCGTATTGATAAAGGCGGCGACCGGCCAGATGGTTGGTTTCGCCCAATCTTGGACAAGTGCTTTTGTCAAAGACATTGCCGTTGAAAAGACACATCGCCGTCTTGGTCTAGGAGCTTACATGATTTCGCGCCTATCCCGGCACTTTCAAGCCGAGGGCTTTAAAAGCGTTGCCTTGAAGGTTACCCATGATAATCCGAACGGTGCGATCCAGTTTTATCAAGAGTTGGGTTTCAAGAAGCGCAGTTTAGACTAACCGACGTGCAGGCCGCACTCGCGGTCCATGCCGTTGAAGCGGGTGTCCTCTTCCAGCATGCCGGGTTCCAGCTTTTGCGTCGTATGCGTGTCGCCGACGCTGACATAGCCTTCTTCCCAGAGCGGGTGATAGGGCAGACCGTGCTCTTTCAGATAGAAATGCACGTCGCGATTGCTCCAGTCGACGATGGGGTGAAATTTCACCCGTCCGTGCTGGAATTCGAGGATTTTGCGGTCAGAGCGAACCTCAGCCTGAACGCGGCGCAGGCCGCTATACCATGTGCCCGCGCCGAGCTTCGCCATGGCGCGTTGCATCGGCTCGACCTTGTTCATACGATTATACTTGTCGAGGCCTTCTTGGCCCTGTTCCCAGAGGCGACCGAAGCGGGCCTCTTGCCAAGCCGGGGTCATGTCAGACCGGAACACCTGCAAGTTAAGCGATAAGCGCGCTGTCAGCTCATCGATAAACTTGTATGTCTCAGGGAAGAGATAGCCTGTATCGAACAGAAGAACCGGAATGTCCGGCACTTGCTGTGTCATCATGTGCAACAAGACTGCAGATTGAATCCCGAAGCTGGATGACAGAACGTGGTCACGTGGCAGATTTTCCAGTGCCCACGCAATTCGGGTTTCCGCTGACTGCTCTTCCAGCCAGTTATTGGCGGCCGTAAAGACTTTCGGGCCGTCAACTGGAACCTCAACAGATTGGGCAGGTGTAATTTGGCGCAGTGCTTGGCTCATGATCCTATCCGATCTAATCCTTCGCCATGTGGCGTTTGTGGAAGACCGATGTGCGACCGGCGGCTGCCAGCTGATACACCTCGGAAAATTCTTCCAATGCTCTCAGCACATTAGGTAGGTCCGCACGCGTCGTTGAGTAAGCGTCAAACCCTGAACGGTGCATATAGAAAATCTGATCCAGCAGGACATGACCGACGGCGCGAAGCTCACCTTTATAGTCGAGACGCCGCCGCAAAAGCTGCGCCTGAGAGTAGCCGCGCCCGTCCACATATTTCGGGAAATCCACTTCGATCAGGCTGAGCCGATCCAGATACGGCTCCAGATCATGCGGATCGCTATCGGGGGATAGACGCACACCGACGAGGACATTGCGGGACAGAAGCGTATCCGCGTTTTCTAAAAATTGCGGTAGATGCACGACGATCTGGCCGGTCGAGGGAAGCTCATCCTCGAACTCAACAAAGACCCATGCGTTCTCAATCTCAGTGCCGTCCTTAATTAGGGGCATAAACCGCCTCCTTGAAAGGCTCATGCCCAATCCGTTCGATTGTTTCGATGAACGTCTCGCGCTTTCCGGTCCGCAGTTTCCGGTAAGTATCGACCATCGTTTTAATGACAGCGGGCACATCATCGAATGGGATTGGTTTGCCAATGCTCTGCCCGATTGCAGCCTTTTCATCTGCGCGCCCGCCGAGCGTGATCTGATAGAATTCCTGACCTTTTCGGTCGATGCCTTCGATGCCGATATGCCCGACATGGTGATGCCCGCAAGCATTCATGCAGCCCGAAATATTGATGTGTAGCTTGCCGATATCATCCTCGTACCAAGGGCTATCGAAGACTTTCTGGATGGCCTGACCAACGGGAATTGAGCGCGCATTTGCAAGGTTGCAATAGTCAAGACCCGGACAGATAATCATGTCTGTGATAAGACTTTCATTCGCCGTCGCCAGACCCGCCTTTTGCAGTTCTGCGAACAGCGCGGGCATATCATCCAGTGCGACATACGGCAGGACAACATTCTGCGCATGCGTAATGCGAATGTCGTCAAAGCCATAGCGCTCGCCCAGATCGGCCATCACGTCCATCTGCTCACTCGTGGCATCCCCGGCCAACCCGCCAATCGGCTTCAAACTGATCGTGACAGAGCGATAGCCCGCCACTTTATGAGGATGCAGGTTCGCCTTCGCCCAGCGCGCAAAGCTCTTATCGGCGCGTTTTGCATCAATGAAGACCTGACTGCGTGCCGTTTTCTTGGGCAGGGCAGGTGGCGCAAAGTAAGCGTGGATGCGGTCAATCTCAGCTTGCGGGAGTGCGATCTTTTCACTGTCGTGCTGAGCCGCGAATTCTTCTTCAACCAGGCGCGAGAATTCTTCCCCGCCGATCTCGTCGACCATAATTTTGATGCGCGCTTTATACTTGTTATCGCGACGACCGAAGCGGTTGTAGACGCGCATCACCGCCTCAAGATAATCGAGCAATTCCAGCTCCGGCACAAAATCGCTGATCTTGCTGGCAATAAAAGGCGTTCGGCCCTGCCCACCGCCAGCATAGACCTCAAAGCCGATGGCCTCGCCGCGCTTGACCATTTGCAGGCCGATATCATGCACACGGATGGCGGCACGGTCATGGCTTGCAGAATTGACGGCGATCTTGAACTTGCGCGGCAGGAAAGCGAATTCCGGGTGAAAAGTGCTCCATTGGCGAATGATCTCACACCATGGGCGCGGGTCGATAATCTCGTCCGGCGTTGCGCCAGCAAAATGGTCACTCGTCGTATTCCGGATACAGTTGCCGCTCGTCTGGATGGCATGCATCTCGACTTCGGCGAGTTCGGTCAGGACCTCGGGAATATCTTTCAGCGCGACCCAATTGTATTGGATATTCTGGCGTGTCGTCATGTGCCCGTAATTGCGGTCATACTTGCGCGCGATATGGGCGAGCTTGCGCATCCGCCGACCATTTAACTGGCCATACGGGATTGCCACGCGCAACATGTAGGCGTGCAGCTGTAAGTACACACCGTTCTGCAGGCGCAGCGGTTTGAACTCGTCCTCCAACAGTTCTCCGGACATGCGCCGCTCCACCTGCCAGCGGAACTGCTCCACACGCTCTTTCACGATCTGATGGTCAAATTGGTCGTAGCGGTACATTCTCTAAAACTCCTCATCAGTGCTTGACTGCTGAAGGTCATATTTTCGGTACGAGTTCGTTATGAGCACGTATGATATTGTGCCAATCATAACCAAGGCGGCTATACCGGTCGCAATGGATACGAAAAAACCGGGCAGAATATCGCGGATAACCAAAGCAATTGTGAGATAAAATACCCCCCCGGCGCCAATTGATCCTAGCCAGAGGGCGGGTCGTTTGAGGAAACTCACAACGCGCTCCCTTCTTTCGGCATCGCATGCCCGATGTTCAGCGCACTTTCGACACGACTGACCCAACGCTCGACATTTGGAAATTCTGACAGGTCGAACCCGCCTTCATGCGCGACGCGGGTATACGAGACCAAGGCGATATCGGCGCACGTCAGTCCGTCACCTGCGAGCCAATCGGTATAGGTCAGCTGCAATTCCATGACGCCCAGCGCACGGCGACCTTTGACGAGGAGGTCTGGGTCAAGCTCATCCTCGCTCAATCCGCGATACTTCAGCTTTGAGCGTCGCACAGCGATGTAAGGCTCGTGCGAGTACTGCTCCCAATAGAGCCAGCTCTCCATCTGAGCGCGGGTAAACGCGTCCGCTGGGACCAGGTCTGATCCCTGCGCGAGGTAGACCATAATCGCATTGGATTGCGGCAGAATGCGTCCGTCCGGCCAGCGCGCCAGCGGGACTTGGCCCACTGGATTAAGCGCCAAAAACTCTTCCGTCTGGGTCTCATTCTTAAAGATATCAATCTCAACCCAGTCATAGGGGATGTTGAGGTAATCGGCTGTCCAACGCGGCTTCAGGCAATTGCCTGACATTGTGTCGCCGTAGAGGGTTAGCTTATCAATCTCGCGTGCGGGCATCAGACGATCACTCCATAGGGGACAGTTGGTCCGTTCGCGCGGATGGTCTCGCGCATGACATTGCGCCCTGCAATTTGCCGGTCTGGCGTCACTTGCGTGATGTATGGCTCAGTGACGACACTCTCTTGTGCGAAAGCTTTTTCAAGCGCGGCTGCTGCCTCATCCTTTTCGAAGACGCCCATCTCCTTTGGGTCTTCTGACCAGCTCCCATCTGCGCGCATCCAGACAGAGGTGCCGGTTGCCGTATCCCAGGCGGTCACAGCCGTCATGAGTTGTGGTTTTGGCTTTCTGCGGCGCTCACGATCCGGTCTCATGCTGCGACCTCCACTGAGAAGCGCTGCAAGGCTTCAGCGGGGATCGCGCTAACCTCTCCAATAATCAGCAGTGCTGGACCAGTGATCCCTGCATTGGTGATCAGTTGCGGCATTTCTGCCAGAGACCCGAAGACTTTGATCTCATTGTCGCGCGTGCCGTTCTCGATCACCGCGATCGGTGTTGAAGGTGCACGCCCCGCCGCGATCAGGTTTTCTGCAATGGTTGTTGATGTGCCGACACCCATGAAGACGACAACGGTTTGCGCGGGCTTTGCTAGTGCTTGCCAGTCGAGATCGGGAACACCGCCAGATTTGGCGTGACCTGTCACAAAGGTCAGGGTCTGGGCATGATCGCGATGGGTGAGGGGCAGGCCGGCAGATGCCGCACACCCCAGCGCGGATGAAATGCCCGGCACGACACTCGCCTCAATCCCGGCATCGCGTAGCGCTTCAACTTCTTCACCGCCGCGACCGAAGACAAACGGATCACCGCCTTTGAGGCGAACGACATTTTTACCCGCCTCCGCCGCCTCAATCATCAGCGTGTGAATGTCGCCCTGCGGGACAGAATGATTGGCTTTCGACTTGCCAACCGACACCCGCTCCGCATCACGGCGAACCAGATCCATGATTTCTGGGCTAACGAGGCGATCATAGAAAACAATGTCCGCGTTTTGAATTAATCTAAACGCTTTTAAGGTCAGCAGCTCCGGATCCCCCGGTCCCGCACCGACAATATTGACGCTGCCGATGCGCGTTTTGATGTCGTTTTTATTCTGTGCAAAATCCGCGAGCAGCGCTTCGAACGCTGTTTGAGCGCCGACAAAGTCGCCCGCTGTTGCCAGATCTGCTGGGCGACCATTCAAAGCCGCCTCCCAGAATTGGCGCCGCGCCACACCGTCATCGAGCGCTGCGTAGACGGCCGGGCGAAAGTCGAGCGCCATCTTAGACAGCTCCCGCATGGATTGCGGCATTAGCGCTTCTAATTGCGTGCGGACTTTCTTCGCGAGAACCGGTGCTGATCCACCGGTTCCAACAGCCGCAACGATTTCACCGCGTTCCAGCATGCTGGGAACAATGAAATCGCAATCGGAGGGATGGTCGACGACGTTGACGGGAATTCCGTATTCGCGTGCCCATTCGATTGACTGCTGCGTATTGGCTTCTGTCCGGCAAGCGATGATCGCGAACTTGGAGCGGTCCAAGGCTTGGCCCGCCATATCGCGCGGCGCAATCGTAATGCGGCCCGCAAACTCTTCTGCAAAGCCGGGATCGATCTCATTGTCGATGATGACCGTAATGATCGCGCTGGTTTTAACGAGGAGCCGCACTTTACGACGCGCTTCTTCCCCGCCACCAAACACGGTGACGTGAGTATCATCGGTATAAAAGAACGCTGGAAACAGCCGCATAATCTCAACTTCCGGAAAATAGTCCTACAGAAATGCTGTCGCGGTTGCTTTACGACAAGCGCAGCGTTCTTATTATACCGTTTAGAGAAACTAATCTCAAACTGTGCTTACACACCCCGATGACCGATCAGACAGACCGCCTTCCCCCTTTGAATGCGCTACGGGCCTTTGAGGCAGCTGCGCGGCGTTTATCGTTTACCAAGGCCGCAGAAGAACTGAATGTCACCCCGGGAGCAATCTCCCAGCATATCCGTCAATTGGAAGAGTATGCGGGAACACCGCTCTTCAAGCGTACAGGACGGAGCGTGCTGCTGACCGATGCCGCGCAGGCGGCTTTGCCATTGGTCAGAGATGCGTTTGAGCAGATCGCAGAGGCCGGACGGATCATGCAACTGCCTGCACGCAAAGGCCGTGTCATGGTCTCCAGCGCGCCGAGTTTTGCCGCGAAATGGCTCGCCCCGCGTCTCGATCGGTTCCACAGTTCTCACAGCGATATTGAGGCCTGGGTGAGCGCCGATAGCGGCCTGACAGATTTTACGACCGCAGATGCAGACTTCGCCATTCGCTACGGTGCAGGCGATTATGACGGGCTGAAGGCTGAGAAGATCCTTGATGAGACTGTGCTCCCGGTCTGCTCGCCCGCGCTTCTAGAAGGCGCAGATGCCATTCGCAAGCCCGCTGACCTCGCTAAGCATACGTTGATCCATGATGTTAGCGCAGAGGTCGATCCCTCCTGTCCGGATTGGAATAGTTGGCTCAAGGCGCGCGGTGCCGGAAGCGATGTCGATGGTGATCGTGGGCCGCGGTTCAATCAGTCTGCGCTGGCCATTGAAGCCGCAGCGTCAGGACGCGGTGTTGTGCTCGCCAAGCGTGCGATTGCGGCCTCTGACATTGCAGCAGGGCGTCTGATTGCGCCATTTGCGGATGGATCGATCAGTGTTGATTACGGCTATTGGCTCGTCTGGCCCAAAGGGCGCCACCTCAGTCAGGATGTGCGGGCCTTTATCAAATGGGTGAAAGCCGAAGCTGCGGCGAGTGAAGTTGCAGGGGTTTAGACTCCAACTCTAATTCATCGGCGCGGGACAGTCCGGGCCCTCGGGCTTGCGCTGACCGGGCGGTGCACGCATCGCGAGAATACGCGCGAGCTTCAGACGGTCTTCAATCTGGTCAGTGCTCAACACACGCATAAAGCAGGTAATCGGCTCGCCATTGTCAGCGGCGATCACCGTGGCAATCCCGGTGCGCCCGCCATACCAATCCCAGAGGTATCCCGCCTTCACGCTGTCAGCGAGGCGGATCGCATCATTATGCGTGTTGATGACCGTCATCTGATCCTGTCCCGCACGGGCATTGGTCATGTCGAGATTGACCAGCTCGATCTCGCCCTCCGGAAAGGCTTCGAGCGCTTCGGCCATGCGTGGGTTCAGAATGCGGCAGTTCGGGCACCAGTCAGCGGTAAAATTGATGATGCGTAGGACCGGTTCGGCCGTTGCTGTGGGCACAGCCGCTAAAGTCACTAAAATCAGAGATGAAAGAAGGGCTCTGAACATGCAAACGGTCTCCTCTACCAAGAGGATATAGCAAGATCGGCAGCTCGTTTCATGCGTGTTCTACATTACGTTTCTGTCAGCGTTCCTATAAACTCCACCCATTCGATCACATCTTCACCAACGCCTTCCTTACGCAGGAATTTTGTGAAGGCCGGAATCAGTTTCTGCGGGCTGCCGCACTGTTCGACGGCGGCATTCAGAGTGGGAAGCGTGCGCGTCTCGAAGTCTTCTGCGAGTGCTTTGAAGTCTTCAATCATCGCCGGGATGCGCAGGGCTGTTATCGGACTCATGTTGCCGTCTTCGAGCTGGTTTGCAAAATTACGAAGGCTGCGAAGTTCGCTCGAATTCGCGCGGGCGAAATCGCTCAGAATACGATCCGTTTTCCACTCGACCCATTCTGCTGTGCAGGGCTCTGGTTCCAGACTTGCGCAGGCGCTTAAGGCGAGCAGCGCGGCCGCCCCGATCATAGGTTTGAGCATGTGTGACCTCCCTTTTGGGAGAGCTTAGGCGCTCGCCGACAGGCCTTCAAGCGCGGCAACTGCCGCCTCCACTTTATCTGCGGGCACAAAGAGGTGATCATGGTGATATGCCGCAACTGCATTGCAAGGGATATCGGCCTCAGCAAGCGCGTTTGAGACCGCCGCGAGGAATCCCACTGCTTGCAAATCAGAAGAGACGCTAAGCTCCAGCCAAGCCCATTGATTATCCGCTGGCGTATTGGCTGCGGCGCGTAGAATGATGGTCAGCCCCTCATCTTCGCGAAACAGCATGGCGATATCGCGAACATTTTGCAGCGTGATCAGGTCGGCCCAGCTTGAGGCCTCAGCCGGAATAGTCTCAAACCGCCAGACACCCTCATGGTATTTGATCTTGAGCGAAGCCAGAAGCGTTTTCAGATCGCGCTCAGCCATCCTTTAAAGCGCGCGCCAGCCAATGTCTTTGCGATAGAAGCCTTGCGGCCAATCGATCGAATCGACGCCTTGATACGCTGTTGAAATTGCAGACTTCAGGTCTGATCCGGTGGCTGTTACACCTAGAACACGGCCTCCCGAAGCGATCAGGTTTTGATCACTATCCTTATCGGTGCCCGCTTGGAAAACAGTAACGTCCTCGATCTCATTTGCGGCTGAAACGCCTCCAATGATCGAGCCTTTTGGATACTCACCGGGATAGCCTTCCGTGGCCATGACGATGGTTGCGGAGGGCTGAAAATCATTCAGGCCCATCATCTCGGCCACCTGAGCATGTGCATTTACAAGTCCACCTGTCGCGCAAATCAGAAGCGCCGGGACAATATCACCCGGTAGACCCGCCATCAGGACCTGACATTCAGGATCGCCAAAGCGCGCATTGAACTCGACGACTTTCGGGCCGGATTCTGTGACCATTATGCCGACATACAGCACGCCTTGATAGGGCATATCATCTTCCGCCATGCCTTCGAGGAGAGGTTCCACAATCAGAGTTGAGACAAGCTCCATAACACGCGGCGTGACAACAGGCGCTGGTGCATAAGCCCCCATACCCCCCGTGTTCGGTCCGGTATCGCCATCATTGACCTGTTTGTGATCCTGCGCAGCGGGCAGATAGACCGCGCCCTCGCCGTCCGTCAGGACGAAGATCGAGGCTTCCTCGCCCTCCATAAATTCCTCGATGACGATTTCAGCCGACGCATCGCCGAATTTTCCGGTCATCATGGCTTCGACTTCGTTTTCCGCCTCCTCCAGCGACTGGCAGATCACAACGCCTTTTCCGGCTGCGAGTCCGTCAGCCTTGATCACATAAGGCGCGTCCATGGTTTCGAGGAAATCGAGCGCTTCGGTCAGGTCGTTAAACCGTCCATACTTTGCGGTCGGAATGTCGAACTTGGCCATGATATCCTTGGAGAAGCCTTTAGAGCTTTCCAATTGAGCGGCTTTCTGACTGGGTCCAAACACATCGAAGCCGCGTGCGCGCAACGCGTCGGCGAGGCCAGCGGCGAGGGGGGCTTCCGGGCCAATCACGATCAAATCTGGCGAGACTTGCAGAACCAGTTCCTGCATTTTTGTGATGTCTGTCGGGTCGACTTCAAAACAGGGGCCGACCTCGTCCATGCCCGGATTACCCGGTGCACAGTACACTTCGTCCACCAAAGGCGATTGCTTGATTTTCCAAGCTAAGGCGTGTTCGCGGCCGCCCGATCCGATTACGAGAATGTTCATTGGCGGCACATGGACTGTGGCGCGTGTCGGATCAAGGGGGCACAAGTGCTATAGTGTCAGTCCGCGTGGTGCGATCTTTTCCAGCGCTGCGATTTGATCCGGTGGTGTCGGAATAACTTTGCGGGTCTTTAGATCGAATGTGACGGCGACCGCTTCACTTGTCATCCAAGCCTCGCCCGTATCCGGGTTCAGCATCCAATGCGAGAGTGTATGGGTCTTCTCGGCGGCTTCTGCCAAGGCCGAGTGTGCGACGAAGCGATCCCCGGCGCGTGGCCATTTGCGATACACAAGGCTGTACTCGAGAACTGCTGCACCCATCTCAGCGCCGTCTGAAGCAGAGGCGACATCCTTGCGCCAATCATAAAGCAAGTTCGGCACAGAATCCGAAATTCGTCCCATGAACCATTCCGCCTTCATCCGCCCGAAAATGTCACAATGATGCAAGGGAACCGAGCCGCGCCCGATCTCCGGTGCTTTGTGATCGAGCGCGAAGGCGAGTGTCGTTTCTGAGTCCGGGAGTGGCGATTTGTTGACATCCAGTCCGCGTGGTTTGGTGTCCTCCGGCGGCGTTTCCACCAGCGCCTCCAGCCTCTCTTTCGAGCGCGTGCCCCACTGAAATGGTTGTCCGCTTGTGGTCTCGCAGTGCAGGATTCGTGTTCTGAAGGCCGCGGCGGGCGTCCCATCACCATGACGCAAGTCCTGATAAACGAGCGCGCTGGTCTCATCCCATTCAAGGACACAGCCCGTCATCTTGAGTGGTCGACCAGGATGAACCTCGCGGATGAAACGGACATGGTGTTCTGCGACCATCAGCGTAGATAGAGCCCCGTCTCGATAGGCGTGTGGCATGCCAATTGCGGCGGCAAATGTGCCGAGCCCTTCCATCGCCTTTTCCATGTAGACGCGCACATTCATGTGCCCCATCTCGTCGCAGTCCCAGGTGTTGGCACTCCCAGACCAAAGCGGGATCATTCGGCGCAGTCTCTGCAGGTTCCGCGTGCTTCAATCACAGCTTTCGAGACGGTAAAGCCCGCTGCGTCCGTTTCACTGTGTAACGCGCTAGACATCGCATCGGTGTGCAGTTCTTCTGCCCCGCCGCACTCGTCACAAATCAGGAAGACGGCGGAATGATTATGGCTAGCGTGCCCACACGCGACATATGCATTCATGCTCTCAATTTTATGCGCGAGGCCAACCTCCTGTAAAAAATCAAGTGCACGATAGATGGTGGGTGGCTTTGGTGCGCCTTCGCCATCTAGATTGGCCAACAAGTCATAGGCTTTAGCCGGCCCGTGACTGTCCAGCAGAAGCTGCAACACTTTTCGTCGGATCGGGGTCAGTTTCTGACCCTTACGCTCCGCAATCTCCGCCGCCTCTTTCAGAAACGTTGCTGTGTCTTGCGGGCTGCAGGGTGTGTTCGCAGTGTGGGCATGATCCGGCATGGCGACTCTCTTTCTTCCCCGCCTAAATCGCACCGCACGGCCTTCGGTTCAAGTCATGTTCAGGTTTGCCCTGATTTTTACCGTCCAAGCATGGAGGATGAATGACACTTAGAAGTGCATATGAGACCCTATTGGATAAAGTCGCGAGAGCCGACGGCATTGTCCGCAATGTAGAAGTTCAAACGATTTCTGAAATTCTGACACAGCTCTCTGATCAGCTTGATGGCGATGCTGAAGCGACGGATTCTGTCTTAGCGCGTGAGCAGGTCGGGGCTATTATGACTCTTGCACATCGACCTTTGAGTGAGCGTGAGAAGCTGATTCAGCTGCTTTGGGTCGTTGCGATTTGTGATGGGGAACTCCACCCCAGCGAGGAAGCACTTATCCTCAAAACTGCGGATGCGATTCGGGTTCCCCGCGCCACAGTCGCGCGTCAGCAGCCTGATTTTTGAACTAATTTTGACGCCGTAGGCGCTCGATCAGAAGCGGGACATCATACTCGTCATCGCCGTCATAGCGCGGGGCGTTGCGCGCATAGGCGTCTTCGATCGCATTATGGATCGGTCTAATCCGCTCGATATTGTAGGCG
Organism: Pseudomonadota bacterium; assembly: GCA_038630445.1. GTDB lineage: Bacteria > Pseudomonadota > Alphaproteobacteria > Caulobacterales > Hyphomonadaceae > Henriciella. The sequence goes on from JBCBCO010000020.1 coordinate 15,942, forward strand.
TGGGTCACGACATAAGGTTCACCGGCAGCGATCTGGGTGACGACCTTTTCGGCAAACGTGTTTGCGCTCATCGCAAAGGCCTCTGAGCCTTTCGTCATGTCTGACGCAACAAAGCCCGGCACGATCATGCCGACCGTGATAAAGTCCGGAAAGTCATCGCGCATGGCCTCGGTCAGCCCGCGTACGGCATGCTTTGAGGCGATGTAGGGCGCACTGTTGGTCACCGCGTTGAAGAAGGCGTTCTCTGAGGCGACGTTGTAGATGGCGGCGGGCTCGCCCGCCTCTATCATTCGCTTTCCGAATGTGGCCGCCCCATGCCAGACGCCGAAAAAGTTCACATTGAACAGAGTGTGCAGGTCCGCGAGATCAACCTCCGTCATCCTCTGTCGCGGCATAGCGATGCCGGCATTATTGATCAGGAGGTCGACGCGGCCATAAGTGTCCCAAGCGAAGCCTGCGAACGCTTCCACGCTCGCAGGATCGGTCACATCCAAAACCGATGTCGCCACATCGATGCCGAGGTTACCCAAAGCCGTGGCCGCGTCGTCCAATTTCTTTTGGCGCGGTTCGCCGATGACGATCTTAGCCCCCTGCGCGCCAAAGGCTTTGGCCAGCCCAAGCCCGATCCCGGTCGCACCGCCTGTGATGACAACTGTTTTGCCTTGATAGTCCATGGCCTAAACTCCCATCTGGCGGGCGGCGAGATCACGCATAATCTCTTCCGATCCGCCGCCAATCGCCATAACGCGGACCTCTCGATACAGCCGCTCCACACGGTGACCGCGAATAAAGCCTGCACCGCCGAGGATTTGCATCGCTTCGCGTGCACAATATTCCATCGTCTCTGTCGCTTGAACTTTTAGCATGGCAAGCTCCGCGACCGGCGTATTCCCGTTCTGAACGTGCCAGGCATAAGTGTCGAGCATACTCGTCGTTGCCCAGACCCGCTGCGCCATACTAGCGAGCTTGTGGCGAATGACTTGATGATCGGCGAGGCGTTTACCGAACGTTTTGCGCTCTTGTGCCCAGGCAGCCGCCTCCTCAATGCAGACGCGCGCATAAGCGGCGGCCTGCGCGGCCATGCCGAGCCGCTCGCTATTAAAGTTCGCCATGATGCCATAAAAGCCTTTGTTCTCTTCTCCGATGAGGTTTTCAGCAGGGACAAAGACATCGTCGAAATGCAACGTCGCTGTATCAGACGCCCACCAGCCCTGTTTCGGTAATTCTGTGCGCTCAACGCCTTCGCTCTCAAGATCAATCAGCATGAGCGATATACCGCCCATGCCGTCGCCGCCGGTCCGCACCGCCGTCGTCGCCCATTTCGAGGTCATGCCGCCGGTAATGTAGGTCTTCGAGCCATTCACACGCCAACCATTGCCGTCTTTCACGGCTTTGGTTTTCAACTGCGCGACATCCGAGCCGCCGCCGGGTTCCGTAATGCCGAGGCTGATCTGTTTCTCACCGGACAGCACTGCGCGACCGATTTCCTGCTTCATGGTCTCGCTGCCCATCGCCATAATGGGCGGTAGGCCGATGCCATGGATCATCAGCGCTGAGGACACCCCGCCCGCGCCGATCCGCGCTAATTCTTCGCTGGTGACGATGCCGTGGAAGCGGTCGAAGTCGGTTCCCTCGCCACCGTATTCAGTCGGGTATCCAACACCGAGCAGGCCTGCCTCGCTTGCCGCCTTGAATAGTTCGCGCGGGATACGCCCGGCCTCTTCCCAGTCCTCGACAAAAGGCATGATTTCTTTGTCGATAAAGCCGCGCACGCTGCGCCGCCAAGCCTCATGCGTTTCATCCATATGCGGGCAGGGCGGGCGGAGGCTGTCAAAGGTAATGGTCTGCGTCATTGGTAGAGACTGCCCGTCTGGCAAAAACGGTCAAGCGGTCACGCGGCGCAAGCGTTCTCTTGTGGCGGTCATGAGTGCGGACCATATCAGGACGATGACAGAACCGACTGCACCGCTACCCCAATCGTCGTTTTGGCGAACCAATTCGTTCACGATCATGGCGCTGACTGCTTTCATCTCTGCCGTGACATTATACCAGTGGTCGGCTGATGAGCGGACGGTGGACTGGTTGTTTCGGGCGTTTGCCGTGATCGGCGGGTCTGACTATGCAGGCATCCCCAAGCCATATGGCGAAGCACCGCCTTACGTCTTGCATGTCCTTCTTCATGGCGGTGTCGCGCATCTCGGCATGAATATGCTCGCGCTGTATGCACTTGGGACGCGGCTCATCAAACTGTTTGGGCCGAGCGTGAAAGGCAAAGTCGCTTTCCTCGCTTTCTTTGCTTTTTGTGCGGTCGGTGGTGCTGTGGCCCAACTGTTCGTCTGGCAGGTGACGGGTGAGTCCGGCATCGCTATCGGCGCATCCTCAGCGATTTCCGGCCTGCTGCCAGCGCTTGGATACGCTTTTGGCGGATGGAGAGGTGCTGTGCGGAACAGTGCGGTATGGATCGCCATTAATATTGGTTTGGCTGTTTTCGGTGCGGCGTTTCCGATCCCGATTGCGTGGGCGGCACACATTGGCGGCGTTGCTGCAGGCTTTGCCATACCGATCTTCCTTCGCTTCGCATGGCGCTAGTCCACACTCATACGCATACAGTGATCACGAATCTCTGACTGGAACTTTTTGGCCTGTTGGGCCATTGGACATGCAGGAGGGCCAATCATGAACCTTGGTCGATACGCATTGTTTCCGATTGCGATTGCGCAATTTGCGGCGCCGGCTTTGCCCGCAATGGGTTTTGGCGAAACAATTGGTGACCGCGCGACGGGGGTGGGTATCCCGCCGGAACTGCCGCTCGGCGTGTTCTTCTCAATTTGGGGGATCATCTTCACCGCCTATCTCGGCGTTGCTGTTCTTGCGGCCCTCAAGCCAAACCATGTCTATGACAAAGTGGCGGGCCCGCTCGCGCTAGCCGGGCTGGGCAATGTTATCTGGATGATTAGCGCGCAAAGTGTGGGGCTATCTTGGCTCGATTTCCTGCTGCTCTGGCCGATCCTGTTTTTCGCTTGGGAGGCTGCCTATCGTCTGCATAAGGTGGGCGGGTTTAACGGAACCGGACGCCGCCTGCTGTTATGTCTGGTCGCCGGGTTGCTGGCCGGATGGCTCGCTGTAGCTACGTCCATTAGCGCCTCAGACGTATTGCGCGATGCGCTTGGACGCGGGCCGACAGATAACCCCTGGCAGTCGCTTTGGGCTGCGCTCGTACCGGCCGCGCTTCTAGCTTATCTCTTCGCCCGTTATGTCAGTGCCAGCCTCTGGTTCTATGTCGCACTGGGCTGGGGTCTGCTCGGCATTGTGATGAACAATTGGGCGCGCACGGACATGCATGCGCTTGCGATCATGACCGCTGTTATTGGCTTGAGCGTTCTGAGGTTGCGCCTTCATATGGGGGCTGAGGGGCAAACCGCATGATCGATTGGCCGCTCGACCAGATGCTGGCTTTGCAGGGTCTGCCGGAATTTATACAAGCGCCATAGATGACGCCTACGTAAACTACGGCACAACAAACTCCGCGCGCCGCTCTCCATTTTGCCAGCTAAAGCGCGCGCGCTGGTGCCCCTCGCGCGATAAGCTCAGCCAATCCAAGCTTTCAATTGAAATATCGATCACGGTAAAATGATCGGCGGCCAGAGCGCTATCGCTGTCCATTTTGCCCGACGTTCCGGGCGCGATAAGCGCCGAGTAATCCCCCAGGGCATAGTCCGGAACGTTATCAAACAGGCCCTGCCAGCGTACACCACGCGTTAAAATCTCAGCTACGCCAGATAGGCGAAACTGCAGCATCTTTCGGCTATCAAAAAAGTGGCATTCGGCTTTTGAATTGGCCCGCAGTGCTGCGACTTTCGCGGCGCGGCGATCGGTAAACAGCGAAATCCTGCGCGCGTCGCGATCGATCTCCCGCAGCACGACCGTGCGCGCCTCAGGCTGCCCATCGGTCGATACCGTCGCGAGCGTAAACCAACGCAGAGGCGAGCGCTTGTCGACCACAGCGCGGCCCAGCAGGTTCCACGTATCGGTCTCAATCTCACTCAGGCGGTCGGCATCACTCATGCAGCTGACTTAGCGCGCAGAGGTTGCGACGGCGAGGCACAAGGTCCACATAGAAGCAGACTTAGACAGGATGCCGACCATGCTCGACCCGAACGCCGCCTCGCCCATCAAAGATGCCACTGATGAGACCTTTATGGCCGATGTGATTGAGGCGTCTAATGACACCCCTGTTCTCGTTGATTTCTGGGCGCCGTGGTGCGGGCCGTGTAAATCGCTGACGCCTGTGCTCGAAAAGGTCGTGAACAGCGAGAATGGCAAGGTGAAACTGGTCAAAATCAATATTGACGAAAATCCAGGTATTGCAGGCCAGATGGGCGTTCGCTCTATCCCTGCTGTGTTCGCCTTCGATAAAGGCCGCCCCGTCAACGGTTTTCAGGGTGCGCTGCCGGAAGGCCAGATCCGTCAGTTCATCAGCTCTATTCTCGGCGGCACAGACAATGCGAAAGCCATCGCAGACTTGGTTGCTGAAGCTGATGCTGCGCTTCAAAACGGCGATGTTGCGGGTGCAGCTCAGCTCTACAGTAATGTGATTGAAGCCGACCAAACCCATCCCGGCGCGATTGCTGGTTTAGCAAGGTGTTATCTCGCGAATGGTGATACAGACCGTGCCAGTCAGATTCTCGATATGGCACCGGAAGATAAGCAGAATGATAGTGCGATTAAGTCCGTGCGCACGGCGATAGAGCTTATGGCGGATGCGCCTTTGGAAGATGATCTCTCCGAAGCGCGGGGCGCTGTCGAAGCCGCACCGGACAATCATGATGCACGCTTTGATCTGGCTGAAAAACTGATCGCTAAAGGTAAGAATAAAGACGCCGCGGACCATTTGCTAATCATCCTATCCAGCGATCTCGACTGGAGTGAGGGTAAGGCGAAAGCGAAGCTCTTGGAAATCTTTGAAGCGGCGGGACCGAAAGACCCTGTCACCGTCGAAGGCCGTCGCCGCCTCGGCTCTTTGATGTTTGCCTAAGGTTTTAACGGCTTTCCCCTCGCAAAATTTTGGTTTCGCCCCATTTCCTTAAGAGCGAAGGGAAACACTATTGAGCGCAGAGACCTATCGTAAGCTGTCCGACTTGCCGGAAACGATGGCGGTGTTTCCGCTGTCGGGCGCTATGCTGTTCCCGCGCTGGTCGCTGCCTCTGAATATTTTTGAACCGCGCTACCTGAATATGATCGACGATGCGATGCGCGGTCACCGGGTGATCGGCATGGTTCAGACCATGGGCGGCGATCGCTCAAAACCGACGCTTGCCCATGTTGGCTGCGCAGGTCGGATTACCTCTTACTCAGAGACCTCCGATGGTCGCTATCTTATCTCTCTGACCGGCATTTGCCGGTTCAGCACAGAAAATGAGATGGATGTCAGCACGCCCTACCGGCAGTTGACGCCAAACTGGGACCCGTTTGAGGCCGATCTGACCCTGCCCAAACCTGCTGATTTGATCCTGTCGCGCGAAAAGCTGACCGACTCTCTGAAACGCTACAGCAAGGTCAACGCGATGGAAGTTGACTGGGACGCGGTCAAAAATGCGCCACTTGAAACCCTGATCCATGCGCTTAGCGCGGGCTGTCCATTCGGCGTTTTGGAAAAGCAGGCGCTTTTGGAAGCTGACACAATCTCTCATCGCGCTGAAACGCTGATGGCGCTGCTTGACATGGACGTGCCGGGCGATGACAGCTCAACGGTGCAATGACTGAAACACCTCACTCGTCAAAAACAGGTCCCTGCGGCGTCGATCCGCGCCTGCTTGAACTCTTGATCTGTCCTGTTTCGCGTGGGCCTTTGCGGCTTGATGCCGAGGCTTGCGAACTGATTTCTGACAAGGCCAAACTGGCCTATCCGATCCGTGACGGCATGCCGATCATGCTGGAAAGTGAGGCGCGCGACCTGAATGAGTGAGGCAAGCTGGAGCCAGTACTGGCAGGGCCGTGAGGGCGATACGACCGGCGCGCTGACAGGCGTTGAAAGCGACCGTGAACTCCAAGAGCATTGGGCACGTGTTCTCTCAGATGGCTCGAGAGATGCGGCCTTTCTCGATCTCGCTTGCGGCGCGGGCACAGTCCTGAAACAGGCCGCTACGCTCGGCTATACCAATCTCACAGGCCTCGATGTCTCAAGCGAGGCCATAGCGGTCCTTCAAAGCGATCTGCCTGCTGCTAAAACAGTGACTGCCTCTGCCTCTGAAACCGGACTTCCGGATGCAAGCTATGACATCATTGTCAGCCAGTTCGGCCTCGAATATGCGAGCGCGAACGCGGCCTTACCTGAGGCAGCGAGGCTCATTGCTCCTGGCGGACGGATTGAAACAGTCATGCACATGACGGGTGGCGCAATCGAGGCAGAGGTTAAGGGGCATGCCGATCACTGCGCCGCGCTCTTAGAGTCGGGCTTCTTCGAGAAAGTCTCTGCTTTATTCAGAGGCGCTTATGAGAATGACACGGCGAATGCACAAGCGCTGATGGATGATGCAGCGACGGCCCAAGCGCGTGTCAGTGGGCTCGTAAAACCGAATGAGCGTAGCCTCGCAGCCCATCTTCTGTCCGGCACGGCTCAGCTGTGGGAAAAACGCGCGGCATATGCGCTAGAAGACGTCACAGGCTGGCTTAGCGGTATGAAGGCAGAGATCGAGGCTTACAAAGCCAGAATGGAGAGCATGATCGCGGCGGCTCTTAGCGCGGAGGAGCTAGAGCGTTGCGTCGGCATTCTAAAAGAGCAGGGGTTCTCGGTAAAAGCAGAAGCTCTTTCCCTATCAGGCGCGGACGCAGCATGGGTTCTTTCTGCTCACAGAAATATCGGAACCTGACGGCAAACTTCGCTTGACGGCATTCATGCGATCAGTATTTGTGATATTATCACATTAACAAGTGGTTTTCCGAATGGCCGCCAGAACTGCAACGTCGAAGCTTCTAGATATCTCCGGGGTCGGGCTCTCATGTCTATGTCTCCTCCACTGCATGGCTCTTCCTCTTTTAGTTGTATCAGCTCCGGTTCTGGCGGTCTTTTCGGAAAATGAAGCGGTCCATAAAGTCTTGGTGCTTTTGGCCCTGCCGGTTGCACTGCTTGCGATTTTTACGACGCCACAGACACGTAGCCGTCCCCTTATCCTTGGGATGCTGGTGGTTGGCATAAGTCTCCTATTGGCCGGTGCATTTGTTGAAGCTTTGCATGATTATGAGACGCCGCTCACGGTCGTGGGGGCGTTATTCCTGTCCGGTGGGCACATCTGGCGCTGGTTGTCTCCTGTGACAGCGTCTGAAGCGTAACGGCCCTTACTAAATCTCAATTCCGCGCTTATATCTTTCATCAAGCACAGGGCTGGGGCGTTCGAGGACGGTCAGCTATCCGCCGACCTTAATTCCGTCTTAGGGAGCTGGCTCTGGACTGGATCGTGGTCCTATCTAACCGGCGCCCACCTAGCTACTAGGTCGACGGGATACAAGTACCAGAGACGGCGTTCTCGGTCCTGTGTTTTACGCGTTTGACGCCTTGGTCTCGCGTCCGAATTTCTGCTGTGACAGGTAAATTCCAAAGAGGATAAAGGCTGCCCCTCCGGCCTGAATGGCTGTCAGAGGTTCTTCGAATAATTGCCAAGAAATCGCGGCAGCAACAACGGGTTGGACCAGAACCAAAACCCCTGCAATCGCAGCCGGGGTGTGCCCCAGCCCGGTAATGATCAGGGCCTGCCCGCCGACCTGAACGATAATGGCGAGGAAAAGCGGGATCGCGAAACCCATCATCGTTTCCGGCATGAAGGACTCACGAAACGCGATAACCAGAATGCCCGCAACGATAATCTCGACCGCGGTGAGCCAGAAAATCGTATCCAGACCGCCCATCGTGCGCCGTGCAACTTTGGACCCGACCATATAGCAAGAGACGAGTACGGCTGCGCCAAGGGCCAGAAGATCGCCTCGAATATCAGTCTTACCACCAGCTTCACCGCCGAGAGACAAAGCCGCGGCCCCTGCAATCGCAATTAGCACAGCGATAAACCAAACCCGCGTCGGTCGCTCTTTCAGGAAAATCCAGGCTGTGATTCCAACGCAAATATTCCCCAGATTCACGATGAAGGTCGCGTTTGCCACTGTCGTATAGGTCAAACTCCAATGCCAAAGGCCGATATCCAGCGCGAAACACGTTCCGGCGATAATCACGTACGGGTTTGGCTTCACCGGTAGACGGCGATTAACGCCCACGGCGAGGATAAACAGGATTGGAAGGGCGAAGACATAGCGCCAGAAGGCGATGGCTTGAGGGCCCAATTCATCCAAACCGAGGCGAAGACCAATCGGCGCGAATCCAATAAAGATACCGCCCATGAAAACCATGGCCGGGCCAAACCAGACCGGTGTGGCCTTTTCCTGCTCGATGACAGCATCGCTCATAGACTATCAATCCTCGCCCAAATCTGTTCCGGCGTATGGCCCTCAGCGCGCAGCTGCGCAAGCGAAATGCTCGCCTGCGTTTTGGATAGGCGCTTTCCATCGGGTCCTAGCAGCAGGCGATGATGCTGATATATCGGCTGCGGCCAATCCATTAGGACCTGCAACAGGGTCTGTATGTGCGGCGCATCAGCGAGATCATCTCCCCGGATAATATGGGTCATGCCTTGAAGCGCATCATCATGGCTGGCCGCGATGTGGTAAGCGCTCGGGCTATCTTTGCGGGCGATTACGATATCGCCATGTCGATCCGGATGAGCGCGGTGTGTCTCTAATCCGGTTTCAGTTTGAAGCATGAAGTTGAGATCGCCGTAAGCGGACCCCAGAGCGTCCTTGCAGGCTTCAAGAGACAGTCTCCAAGCGAAGGCATCGCCATCTGAGAGTCGGTCCTGCTCCTCATCCTCGGGTAGAGCGCTCCCTGTAAAAGGTCGATCTTCGCCGGTTTTCTGCGCGATCTCAGCGCGAGTGCGAAAGCAGCGATAAGCCAGTCCGCGCGCCGCGAGCGCGTCAACAACCGCTGCATAGTCGGCAAAGTGATCTGATTGCAGCCGAACTGGTTCAGGCCAGTCAAATCCTAGCCAGTGTAAGTCTTCGACAATCCCCTCGACAAAGTCTGGTTTGCAGCGCGTTGTATCGATGTCCTCAATGCGGAGTAGAACCTCTCCGCCCGCAGCCTCTGCAGCGCGCCAGACTTCACGTGCAGAAAAAGCGTGCCCCAAATGCAGGCGTCCTGTCGGTGAGGGAGCAAATCGTGTTCGAAACATCACGTCTTCTGACCTTCTCACCTGCGGATACCGCTATTTCTCATTGCGCCATAGAGGATGGCTATTGTATTTGTGTAAGTCGAATTCGCAGCGGACTCACGTCAAAATATGCCTATGCTCGATCAAATTACGGTTTGGTGTTCAAACCTGATGCAAAACGCTCCTGTGCTCGCCGTGGCAGGACTGGTGGCGTTGGGCGTGCTGGCATTCCTGTTGATCTGGCAGACCGTCCGTTTGATACTGGCGAGCCTGCGCAAAATTTCACACGTCCTACAGCGGCGCAAACATAGCCGTTTCAACGGCATCAGCGTGATTGTCGCCGATCTGGCCGGACCAAAAGGTAAAAAGCGGTCTCAAGAGCTCGTTCTGCTGCTCCAGAAACATCTGGGCGCTTTCACATTCGGTGCGCCTTATGACGTATCTGCGATGCGCCAGCTGAAAGCGAAAGGTGCGCAAGGTCTGCGCGATACCGCAAAGGCGCACAGGGATGCCTTTTCCGCCGCTTTGGTCGTTTGGGGCCAAAGCGAGCGAAAGTCAGAGACGAGCTTCCAACTGATGAGCCGCGAGCTTGACCCTGAAACAGGATATGGCCGCCACGAAACCATCCTGCTTCCAGAAG
>JBCBCO010000210.1:0-2646 GCA_038630445.1 Pseudomonadota bacterium
ACCGGCTTCCCGCTCGATCGCGCTATCCCTCAACCCGTTATTACTAAAGAAACCGGGCTGCGCGGCGGATGGGCCAGCAACAGCAGATAAAAGGCATGCTGAAATAACGGCAGTCGAGAGACGATGTTTCATGACTTGCTCCTTCTGAGCGCAACCGTGAGATACGACGTCGGATCGTAAGTCGAGCAAACACCATCTTCGATAAGAACTGGTTTATATTTTCTGCAGAAATATTTGCATTTGCGGCCCCGTCTTTGCTACAGACCGCGCTTAGCTTGAAATAATCGTCAAAACGAGACCCTACACATGGCAGAAATGCTCATTTCCGGCCCGGAAGGCCGTATCGAAGCCCGCTACACCGCTCCCCCGCACGAAGGCGCATCTGTTGCGCTGATCCTGCACCCACATCCACGCGCAGGCGGCACAATGCAGGATCCGATCACAATCCGCCTCTACCAAATGTTTGAACGCAAAGGCTTCGGCGTCCTGCGCTTCAACACGCGCGGTGTTGGTCGTTCTCAGGGCGTCTACGATCAAGGCGTCGGGGAACTCGAAGACGCGGCCTGGATCCTCGACTATCTCGAAAATATGGTCGAAAGCCCTCGCTATGTCTGGTGTGCAGGCTACAGCTTCGGTGCGTGGATCACGCTACAGCTTCTCATGCGCCGCCCAGAAATTGATGGCTTCCTCGCGATTGCACCGCCAGCCAACCACTATGATTTCAGCTTCCTCGCCCCCTGCCCGGCCTCTGGTCTGATTATCTCAGGTGAAAACGACGCGATCTCGAAGCCGGACGATGTTGAGCGCGCGCTTTCAAAGGTCCGCATTCAAAAAGGCGAAGTCATCGACCGCATCGCCATCGAGGACGCCAACCACTTCTTCACCGGCAAGCATGACGAGCTGATCGATCTTTGCGAAGCCTATGTCGATCGCCGCCTGATTGAGGATGAAGAGAAACTTCGCCGCGAGGCCGAAGCCGCTGCCGCCAAAGCCGGATCCCGTAAACCGCCCCTTCCCCGCGCGCTGCCGCTGCGTCCTGAAGATAATGATCCGGTCGGCTAAGCTAGGTCGGCCAACTACTCCGTCAGCCTTGCCTCGCGCGTCGGTGCGATCGCGACAGGGACATCTGTCGACGAGGGATCAAAATCGATCTTCAATTTGGCATTGTCTGCCATCGCGAGTCGGCGCGCCACAATTTGCAAAAGCGGGGAGGTCTGCTCCCCGGTTCCTTTTCCACTGAAAAAGATATCCTGAGTTGGCAAATAAACGAGCCCTACGATAAACAGCTCACCCATACCTGTGAGCCTGGTATTCATCGCGGCTTTTTCGTTTGCGGGCTTCGTGTCTTTGGTCTCAGCAATCGCAACACCTGCAAGCAGCCCGTCTTCGGGCGCGGTCAGTCGCATTGAGGCTTCGTCCGACACCCGTAAATGCGAATATGGCCCTGTAAACACCAGCGTTACGCCTTCAGCCGTGAGCCTCGCGCGCCGACGCAATGTCATTGGCGCTTCTTTAATATAATAGGTACCCGGCTCCATCTTGATGTGACCGTAAGCGATATCAATCCCGCAATAGGTTCCCGGTTTCATCGTCTTTGTGGGCTTATCGAATGATGGATCATCTTCATAAAACCACGGATCCAGATTATCGATCCGCGCCAGTTCTTTCAGATCCTCCATATCCCGATGACTGGTTCGGGATAGCTCAATTTTTTGCTGCTTCTTAAGGAAGGCATCATTGACCGCCTTACAGGCATCCGACTCTTTATCAGCCACACATGCAGGATGATCGCGTTTGTTTCGAGTTAATCGCCTCGGCGCATTGAACCGGGCCTCAACTTTACCATTCGCAGGACGCGTACAATTTCCCGCCTCTGGGATCACCAGTCCATCCATCGGATCCGGTAAGGGATCGCAGTTCTTATTGAAATCACCAAAGAACGTTTTGTTAGACTGGTAGCGACCGTCTTTTCCAACGCACATATGCTGGAAGGTCGTTTCACCGCCATTAAGTTGAACACCAGTACGCTTCTTGGAATTATTCCAGGCAATGCAATCAGGCGCGTGGAGCATTGGGTTGCCATCCATCATGATGCCGCCGGACCTATTGGTCATCGTCAGAACACACAGCGGAAACCCCCAAGTCGCACTGGCAACCGCGCGACGGCGCATGTGTACATTTGCGTTACGCCCAGTCATAGCCGCCGCGGCATTTGCGGATTTAAATTCCAGCTCAACTTCCATTCTGAAGTGCTGGCCGTACTCATCTTCGGTCGCACCAGATATCTCGATTTCTGTCAGTCTATGATCGGCATTGCCGCGGGCCAGTGAGCGCGCTTGACGCTTGGCAGCTTTCGTCCGGTCTTGAACCCGTGGACTATCACTCTTCAGAAACGCAATCGCGCCACCCAGCGCTGCATTGTCAGCTGCTGTCTGTAAGTCATTGGCAGACCGACTGTCCATACTCAATGCAACCGCACCAAAGATAAGTGCAATAATCGCAAATATAGACACGCCAAAGATCGGCGCGACTGCACCGCTTTGACACGTTTTGAAAGACACAATTAAATCTGCCTGTCCCATACCAAAGTGTGTACAAAGACAGATTTAAGATACGATATCTCAGGTCTTTAAAGTTTTACACATC
>JBCBCO010000211.1:0-2633 GCA_038630445.1 Pseudomonadota bacterium
GTCGTCGCGCGGTTTCAAGGCGGACACAATGCTGGCCATACACTGGTCATTGACGGCAACACGTACAAGCTGAACCTGCTCCCGTCCGGGGTCGTGCGTGGGGGCAAGCTCTCTGTGATCGGCAATGGCGTCGTCGTTGATCCGTGGCAGCTTTTGTCCGAACTCGACAATATGGAAAAAGCGGGCATCAAATTGTCGCCAGACGATCTTTTGTTGGCGGAAACAGCCTGCCTCATTCTGCCCTGGCACCGTGACTTGGACGCGGCACGAGAAGGCGCCGCCAGCGACAAAGCCAAAATCGGAACAACGAAACGCGGGATCGGACCTGCTTATGAGGACAAGGTCGGGCGGCGCGCCATCCGCGTAGCAGACCTGGCGGATGAAGCCGCGCTCGATCAGAAGCTGGAACGCCTCATCGCTCACCATGCGCCGCTTCGGACAGGGCTTGGGCTCGAAGCCCCCGACGCGGCCGCGTTAAAGGCAGACTTGCTTGCCATCGCACCGAAAGTCCTGGCGTTTTCCGGGCCCGCCTGGAAAGTGCTGGGCGAGAGCCAAAAGCTCGGCCGGCGGATTCTGTTTGAAGGCGCACAGGGCGTCATGTTGGATGTCGATCATGGCACCTACCCGTTCGTAACCTCCTCAAATGTAGTTTCAGGGCAGGCCGCGGCTGGGACGGGACTCGGCCCACGCGCGGTAAGTTATGTGCTCGGCCTCGCCAAAGCATACACCACGCGGGTCGGAACGGGCCCATTCCCGACCGAGTTATTCGATGAAATTGGCCAGGGCCTTGGTGAGCGTGGACATGAATTCGGCACGGTCACCGGGCGCGCGCGCCGGTGTGGGTGGTTCGATGCCGTCATGGTGCGCCAGGCCTGCGCTGTGTCTGGTGTAGATGGCCTTGCCTTGACCAAACTGGACGTCCTCGACGGGATGACGGAAATCAAAGTCTGTACCAGCTATCGCCTTGGCGATGAAATTATGGATTACCTGCCCGCAACGGCCGCCGCACAAGAAGCAGTCGAACCGATCTATGAGACTATGCCAGGGTGGAGTGAATCGACTCGCGGGGCACGCTCGTGGAACGATTTACCAGCAGCAGCGGTGAAATATGTCCGCCGGTTGGAAGAGCTCGTCGGCAAACCCTGCGCCTTGGTCTCCACCTCTCCCGAGCGCGAAGACGTGATTCTGATGCGCGATCCATTCGAACAGCGCTAAGCGCTCTCTATCGCTTTGCAGCCTCGTTAAAATGTCGGCATCTGACCGGTCGCGGCCCACGGCATTCCGACGGCCAGTATGACACTTATGACCAGGCCGATCAGAGCGCGCCCAGCATCCGAACTCACATCCATGATCGCGGCGCCGCGCTCGCGCAGCGCGGTGACGAAAGAGATTGCCATTTCGCGTCCCGCCAGGAGCCCGAGGAAGACCCAGGTCGTGCTCATCGGGACATCATTCAACTCTTTGAAATAGAACAGAACAATCGCGTAAATGAGGTCGACAATCGTTGCGGCGCGAACGTCTGTGGTATGGGTCTTGGACAGAACGATTTTCTGGATTTCACCGCCGCGCGTCTTGAAGATATAGGCCATCATAGCGGCCATGAGCAGCGCGCCCCCGATAATGATCTCTGATGCAAAGCTCACAGATATCGAGGCGTCCAAGAACTCTGCTAGAAGCCTTTCATCGCCTTGGATTTCTGATGGGATTTCAACCACCGATGTAGAAACAGACGTAATTTCACCCGAACTCTGCACCGTGGTTGTTTGTAAGGCTGTGGTTCCATCCCCGCTCGGCTCGGTCGTCACAGTCGTTGTTTCTCGCGGCATGAACACGAAAATGTTTGCAAAATCCTGCAAAAGCCAGGTCCACCAGAGAAAGCCGGTCGTTGCCCACTGAAAAAGAGTCCAGGCGGGGTGCAATCGCTCATCATCATCGCGCGTTCGACCCACCCAAACCTCCCACATCCTAGAGATGATGATCCAGACCACCGCGCCAGCAGCAAAAGCAACAACATAACCAGTGAGTGATTTGATAAGCATTCTGCTCATCACGCCTTCTGTGGCGCTACCGCCGGACAATGCGAAAACCGTCAAAACCAAGAACGTGGTCGAAACCGGGATCCCGAACCGGGTCAGGAAAAGGAGCACAATGGGCGGCAAGGCATGCCACCATTGAATCCCACCCTCGGGATATGGAATGGGATTCAGCTTACCGTCGGCGATATCTCCGCCGCCAAAAAACAACTGAAACAAAAGCGCCGCGACCATGATCCCCGCAGCAAACAACCAAAGTGCCCACCATGGGCGATGAGAGTTCGACGCTAAAAATGTACCGAGCGTTTGGATCGAGTCGTTCGCGATAACGGCGTACGCTGCAAAGAAGAATCCAATAAGGGCAAAAATCTCGTAACCAGCAAGTGACATGAGGGCTCCTCAGCTCGCCCGGCAGATACCGAATTGTTTAGCTCGCTATCGAATAAGTGGGGTGAGATCAATCACTCAGAAGGAGATTTCGCAGCGGTTTTTGAGCAAAGGAACCCGTTGGCTGGTTTGACCGTTTATTGCGCGACCCAACCGCCATCCATGCTCAGGATTGCACCGTTGATTCCATCACCGCCTGGCCCGCACAAAAAC
>JBCBCO010000212.1:0-2613 GCA_038630445.1 Pseudomonadota bacterium
CATAGGCCCAGCCGGCAGCAAGAAACAGGACGAGGAATCCACCAACAAGTGACTGGAATAAAGGCGCGGCGCGTTGATACCATTCCATGCCCTCTGTGCCCTCACCATCGAGCCAAAGCGGCGTGCCGGGACCGGCGGTCATCAAGACCCAAACGGCAATCACGCCGAGCACAGCGAGGCCTGCATTGCGCAGACCGCGTCTTTGTTCCGGGCTGAGTGGTTTGTCTTCATCGCTATAGCTGTCGGCATCTGCGCCTTCAGATGGCGTCCATTTTCCGAGGCGAGGCTCGATAATGCGGTCTGTCACGAACCAGATGATTGGTAGATAAATCACCAGCAGCGCGATGATGAACCACCAGTTTCCAGCAATATTGGCGTCATAGCCGGCATTCAGGATCTCACCGGCTTCCTCGGTAATCCCATAAAGCAGAGCGTCGAGCTGGCCTGGAAAGAGATTGGCTGAGAAGCCGCCAGAAACCCCGGCAAACGCCGCGGCAATGCCTGCCAGCGGGTGACGTCCTGCGGAGGCAAACAGCACAGCGGCAAGGGGGATTAAGACAACATAGGCGGCATCTGCAGCATGGTTGCCGACCATCGCGACCAGCGCCACGACCGGCGTTAACAGGAAGACGGGGGCACCGCGAACGGCAGAGCGCATGGCGCTCGCGAACAGGCCAGACCGTTCCGCGACCCCAGCGCCCAGCATCACCACCAGCACATAGCCGAGCGGGTGAAAGTGCGTGAACGTCTTCGGCATCTCGACCCAGAGACGCTGGATATTTTCCGCGGCAAGCAGACTAACCGCGCTGATCACGCCATCGTCGCCGATGCCGAAGCGCGCTTTCTGACTGTCCGGCATGCCGCCCAGCACTTGATCACTGAGCGCGGCATTGACGCCGAGCATCGCGCAAAGGATCGAAATCAAGACCAATGCGATGATGAAGTAAGCAAATAGGAAAACCGGGTCGGGCAGTTTATTTCCCGTTCGTTCCACCCATCCAAGTAAGCCCTTTGTTTGCCCCTGCGCCGCCGCTTCCGCCATGCTTTCAACTCCCAGAATGTCTAAGCCAGTTAAGGTCTAAACCGCCCAAATGGTGCTGGCAATAAAGCCGATGTAATGCAGGGAGGACCCGATTCGGGGCAATATTAGCGAACCGTTTTCTCGAGGTGCTGGGAAATCGCACCGCAATATGAGGGCTCGGTGAAAAAATCTACCTCAAGCGATTTGCTCAGACCCATATCAGGGGGTGGATCATCCAATTTGCAGCCAAGATACTGAGCCCGCCTTGTGGATTCGTGAACCGAAACAGTAAGTTACGTGTGTCCTTCATTTGAATGACGCGGTGGGAGAAGACTTGGTGTTACCGATAGATCAGCATCTTGGGGCTCGAATTGCTGCCGCAAGACATGCGCTCGGACGGAGCGAAGCAGAGGTCGCAGAAGCGATCGAGGTGTCTGTTGTAGATTATAAATCCATGGAAGCGGGGACGATACGGATCAAGGCGATTTGTATGTCGCGCCTATCGACTGAGTTGAAACAGCCGCTGAAGTGGTTCTATCAGGGATTACCAGGTCAAGACGCGTTTGATCGGATCAAACTGCCCGACTGATCAATTCGATTGCGATTTGGAAACCGTCGTGAGTTCCATTTCGGCTGCGATCCGGCGCAGCGCTGACTCTGCAGCGCCAAGGCTCTCTTCAAGATCTTTCAACGCTTCAGAAGAAACAGGGCCCAGATCGTCTTTTACCCAAGCAATCGCGCGCAACATGTCAGCGACATATTCTATATCCTGGATAGAGAGTTGCGTGTCCGCCATAGTTAAAAGCACTCGTCCCGATAATATTTTATTATGTTAACCATTGGTCACTCAATTTTGAACCTAATGCAACCATGAGCTGTTGCGATTCGCAAAATCTTTTTTGCGGGTTGCAACAAAGCCGATTGAATTTCCGGCTCAATGAGCGGGGTTAGATGACCCGTAAAAGCGGCGCTTTGGTGTGAGTATCGATCAACGAAATGAGCGTTTGCGGGGATTTATAGGCGCAGAATAAATCGCCTTTTTCCGCCTGAATGACCGGCAACCCTACGCGCGCGACTTCGCGGGCCATTTCTGTGCGCCAGTGCAATGCTGAATCGGCTCCTATTAAGACCGTGCCGTGTATCTCTGCCAGGACGCCATCCTTCAGCATCGGGTCATGGCTCAGGCACATCATCGCATCATAATACAATTGCCCTGGATTGATGCTGGTCGTGAAGGCCCCCGCATCGAGATAGTCTTCCTCATTCTCCCGGACATAACTCAGATCGTACGCATTCTTCGCATAAATATGGGAGTAGAACGCGATCGGATCTTTTCGGATCAGCAGCTTGATGCCTTGATACGCCACTTGCAGCCCGCTTTTGCTGGTCACGATCTGTTGCAGCATCGTGCGAAACCAAATTGGCGTGAACACTTGCCAGATTTCCTGGTTGAACATCGGATTCGCGAACACCGTGTATGAGATTTCGGGCGAAATCTGGACCAGCCGATAAACGACGGGATTTGAACTGCCCATGGCAAGGACGACGATCTCAGACAGGTGCAGTGTCGCAATCAGTTTGCGGAGCATAAC
>JBCBCO010000213.1:0-2589 GCA_038630445.1 Pseudomonadota bacterium
TCAAACTAACCTTACGGTTAAGTTGCTTACGCAGCCATTGCGTCAGAAACTTCTTTGAAGGTAGACGATGTCTCACCACCGAGTGTGGTAACAGCACCGATGATAGCAACAGCGATAAGAGCGGCGATCAGGCCGTACTCGATTGCAGTTGCACCAGACTCATTGTTAAAAAACTTACGCATTGGAAACTCCCACTATGCAGGTTATCTACGTCCCGAGATTATTCGGGTTGTCCCCGGAACGAGGCTGGTTGTACTGCACCGCTCTGAAAATCTCGTAAATCGGTACAAAAAAATCCTGAAGAAACAACAAGGACTTGTTAACCCGGCACACAGGGGCTGCCGTGCCCCGTCCGTAAGACGACACGTAATAGGAATTCCATAAATGGATGTAGACGATTAGAGCCTAATCGAAGGAAAGTGAAAGCGGCCAAAAAACCCAAAGAGCTTTTTAGCCGCTCCCAAAAAAGTCCTTAGGACGCCGGTGGACCCTTCATCGCATCAGACACATCTTTGAATGCAGATGATGTCTCGTTGCCAAGCGTGGTCACCGCACCAATAATCGCAACCGCGATCAATGCTGCAATCAGACCATACTCGATCGCTGTCGCACCAGATTCATTTTTAAAAAAAGCTCGCATAGGAGACTCCCGCCAAGTCGGTTTGTCATCCCCTAGCATTTTTCGAACCATTTCGAATAAAACAGTGTCTACACGATCGAGCTGAAGACACAGTAAACCCAATCAAGCAAATTTGACTCAACCGGCCACTTTTTTCAACGCGCGGTCGCAAGGCCGCTTTAGGATTCGGATAACCTCTTTCAGGCATGTATGGGCGCAACAGTCTGGAGTGTTCGAATGAAGTCCGTCACCAAAACCGTGATTTCGGTCTGCGCCGCGATCCTAGTAAGCGGTATGGCCCATGCGGGTCATATCACTGTCGAAGCTGGCAAAGCAAAAGCGATCAAGCTGACCACGAACGCTGAGAGCGTGATCATTGGCAATCCTAATATTGCGGATGTCGCTGTCCACGATGACAAGCTGCTATTCGTCACCGGCAAATCGTTCGGAACAACCAATCTGATGATCTTCGATGCCAAGGGCAACACGATCCATTCGTCTGACGTTGTTGTCACCGCGAACACAGCCACATGGGTCAGCATCAAACGCGCAGGCTCGAACTTCACATATGATTGCGCGCCGGCGTGTCGACCGACCTTATCTGCGGGCGACGATAGTGAGCATTATGAAAATGTTGGCGAACAGCTGCTTATGCAAAAAGAGCTGAACAGCGACGACTAGACATTCGAACGAAACAAAGAAAACCGGCCTCCACCATGGGGCCGGTTTTTTTGTGCTGAAACTATAATGACTAGCGTGGACGTTGCGCGGCGTCGTTGGCTTCGGCGAGCGCTGCCGTTCGCGCCACTTGCGCGCTTCGCATGGCCGTATCTACACTCACGGAATAGAGCGCCTGCTCTGCGTCCCCGATCTGGCCC
Organism: Pseudomonadota bacterium; assembly: GCA_038630445.1. GTDB lineage: Bacteria > Pseudomonadota > Alphaproteobacteria > Caulobacterales > Hyphomonadaceae > Henriciella. The sequence continues at coordinate 1,498 of JBCBCO010000213.1, forward strand.
GCAGAGCTATCTCCCAGATACCACTCAAAAGCCCCTGCATCGCGCACAGTAATCGTCCAGCCGGCGCCCATGCGAGGATAGTAGGTTTCACCTGCTTGCATCTCGCGATTGCGGAAGACGGTACCGTCCGATCCGCGCACTTCGATCCAGGCAGAGGATTTGGCGCGGATAAAAAATTCTTCATCCGTCTCAGCGACAAGAGATACAATCTCAGCCTGACGGTCAAACGCCGGCGCGAGCCGTGCCGAAATGGCAAGTTGATCTGTCGATTCCGGTGCCGGCGTACTCAGCCACATCACCGCGCCCCCGATCATGGCAATCGCGGTAAGAGCTGCACCAGCGCCGACTAAAATCGCTTTTGGCGGGATCGTAGCACGTGCGGTTTCCGCTGGCATTGCGGCCGCATTCATCGAAACGCGCGCTTCCGCATAGGCCGAGGCAATCTCTTCTTCGGGCAGTCCGAGGAAACGAGCATAATTGCGGGCCTGCAGGCGTAAAATGCTGTCCGGGATATGATCGGTATCTTCCGATTCAAGCGCCGCCAATGTATCCTGCGACTGACGGGTTTCACGCGCGACGTCGCGCAGCTCGAGGGACTTGCCCTCGCGCGCCGTACGCAGCCGTTCGCCAACGCTCACTTCAGGCATCTCGGGGGCCTCTTCGATAGATACAGACTCTGTCACGTCTTAAATCCTACCGCAAAAATCTTTACACATCGTTCAGGACTATACCCTGCGAACGCGCAAGGTCTAACACACCATCTCGCAAGGCAGGGTCTCGTTTTTGGAGGAGGTCTGCAAAAGCCGGGCCGAATATCGAAAGATCCATGGATCGCAGCATTCTTTTTACCGGGCCAATACCGCCGCCGGGCATCGACAGGCTTCGATAGCCAAGGCCAATCAGGCATAAGGCCTCGAGCGGGCGCCCTGCCCCTTCTCCGCAAATCGAGACGGGCACATTCAATCGCTGACACGTCTGGAAAACTTGTGCGAGGAACCGCATGACCGGACGACTGACAAACGGGTACCGTTCTGAGACAAGTGGCGTCATCCGATCAGCTGCATGGAAGAATTGCAGCATGTCATTCGTTCC
>JBCBCO010000214.1:0-2537 GCA_038630445.1 Pseudomonadota bacterium
TTGTTGGCAAGGCGGGGCAATTGCTCGACAAAATGCTGGCCGCGATTGGCCTCGATCGCAGCTCGAATGCATTTATCTCAAACGTCAATTATTGGCGCCCGCCCGGTAACCGGAACCCAGAAGCCGATGAACTGGCTGTCTGTCGCCCCTTTGTGAACCGTATTGTCGATCTGGCGCAGCCAAAGATCATTATCGCCACAGGCGGGGTCGCCGCAAAATCACTGCTCGACACGAAGACCGGGATCATGCGGTTGCGCGGCTCGGAACGCCCCTTCGAAACGCCAGCCGGGACCGTTGTCCCGCTTGTGCCAATGTTCCATCCGGCCTATTTACTGCGCCGCCCACAAGACAAAAGCCGCGCTTGGCGAGACCTATTGCTCGTCCAGGCAAGGCTCAACGAGATGGGCGTTGAACTATGAAAAGTTTTGTTCAATCCGCGTGGTTCTCGTTTCGTTGGCTGGGCATTGTTCTCGCTTTGACCTTTGCTTTGAAAGCCATGGGAGGAGGACCATCGGCAGCTTGGCACGAGAGTTCGAGCCGTTGGCTGGAGTGGGTGCTGTACTCTGTTTTGGTGACCATAGCGCATCGGGTTCTACGACCGATCCTCACACCTCCCGACAATACGACCCAAGACTAAATGCCCGCGCCGCTATCGATCATCATCCCCGCCTACAATTCAGAAGCGGTTCTCCCGCTCTGCCTGAGCTCATTGATGCCAGGGCTGGAAGCTGGCCTCATTCGTGAAGTGATCTTGGTCGATGGCGGGAGCGAGGATCAAACTCGGCGTCTAGCCGAAGGGGCGGGCGCGCAGGTCACGTCTGCCCCCAAAAAAGGCCGCGCCGCTCAGCTGCAGCATGGATTCGAGGAGGCGCGCGGCGATTGGCTACTTTTCCTACACGCCGACACGGCTCTGTCTCGCGATTGGGCTGAACGCGCAAAAGCCCATATCATGGATCGACCGAAAAACGCGGCCGCCTTCACGCTCGCCTTCCGCTCTGATCATCCCATGGCAAAAGTCGTGGCAAGACGCGCAAACTGGCGGGCCCGCTCGCTCGGCCTACCTTATGGGGATCAAGGCTTGCTGATCTCGCGCAAGCATTTCCGAGAGATTGGCGGATATCCCGACACACCGTTCATGGAAGATGTTCAAATCATTCGCGCAATCGGGAAATCGCGCCTGACAATCCTTTCAGCTGAAGCGCGCACAGATGCATCAAAATATGAGCGCGATGGATGGCGTCGGCGCAGCTGGCGAAATGCGTTTTTAATCACACGCTATTTGCTTGGCGCGAATCCGGAAAAATTGGCAAAATCATATACGTGATTGGTCAGGTTGAGGGGCTGTGATGTCATTAGATGCAAACTGGGACGACGAGTTGGAAGCAGGCTATGTTTATCTCCCAGATCATCCTGGAGCGGGAACCCCGGGTTGCGTTGCGCGCTCAATTGATGTTTTCGCTCTTGATGACAGTCTTCGCGGGGCTCAAATCATCCTCGACGTCGATGATCAGAACAGAGTGATTGGGATAGAAGTGGTCCGATGAAACGCGCACAAATATTCGTCTATGCAAAACCGCCGCGCATTGGCCTTGCCAAAACACGGCTTGCCAAAACCCTGGGGTCGAGTGTTCAAGCTCGGCGTATCGCCACTGCGCTGCAAGCCAAAACACTGCGTGCAACTTTAAGCGGCCCTTGGGAGACCATTCTCTACACCGCGCCAGACAAAGAGCTTAGCAGCTCATTGGGCGGAATGTGGCCGCTGCATTTAGAGCGCCGCAGCCAAGGGCCTGGCGATTTGACCGACCGCCTCAACAAAGGCCTGCGCGAAGCGGCGCCGGGTCCGGTTCTGTTTATCGGCAGCGATGCACCTGATATTTCGCCTGCTCTCTTGCGCCAAGCCGTGCGCGAACTGCAACGCCATGATGCCGTTTTTGGGCCTGCCCAGGATGGTGGCTTCTGGTTGTTTGGACTGAACAAGACAGCGCGGACGAAAAGCCCATTTTACAATGTTCGTTGGTCGGGACCGCATGCGATGGAGGATGTCTGGGCGAACCTTCCCGATCATGCCTCAATCGGGATGCTCCCACAATTAATCGACATTGATGAAGCCAAGGACTGGGAGGTCTGGCAGGGACGCCATGAGGCGGAAGTAGAAGCGCACACAGAGGCGCAAGCACATCCGGCTGAAGCGAACAAAAAACCGGGCTTCTTCGCGCGTCTATTCGGACGTCGTTAGACCCGGGCTCACCCCGCACCAATTCGGTTTCTTGGTCAGTGCACGTCGGCCCTTATGCGGCCAAGCGCCAAGATGGCCCGCGGCGATCCCAGCTTCGGCGACATCTTGACCATTTGCTGACAGCGTAATGACTTCGCGCTCATATCGGTCAGGTCCGGATGAGCCGGTAATCACGAGATCGGCATTGCGGGTGAGCTCAACCATGAAGGCTTTGGCTTCAAACCCTAAACCGCGCTCTGATTCACATTTTGCCCCGCCAATCGCACCGACACCGCCGGTTTCTGGGGCATCGACATCTGCG
>JBCBCO010000215.1:0-2454 GCA_038630445.1 Pseudomonadota bacterium
TCAGATACGCCAATGCCTAGAGTTTTCTTCACATCCACAAAACCACGATTTGGCTCGACAATAGCGTTCTCAGTTAGCTCAACGTGTGGAGAGGAAGTCCTGAAAACTCTTAGCACAAAGCGCGTGCTTATAGAGGCAGATAGCCGTCATGTTGGGCGAGGAAGCTATGACCAGCTCGTCAACATCTGGTCTGAATGCGGAACTTTATTAGCTGTTTCAAATCAGACAGCGGTTTTTCGCTAGATGACCATTTTGCCTGTTGAAAGGTAGACTTTTGAGAAGGTGTGTTTTTGTTTGCTGGGCCGTCGTCAGAAATGTTTCCGCTTCCACCGTCTTGTGCTGTTCCACTTCAAGCTAATTACCCAATCGCGCTTCGCTGCGCCTCAAACAGCTCCCCGCAGCCTTTCTCGGCCAGGCGCATCATCTCATCCAGCTCTGTGCGTGTGATCGGGCGTTCTTCGCCTGTGCCCTGGACTTCGATGAAGCCGCCATCTGAGGACATGACGACATTCATGTCGGCTTCGCCTTTGGAATCTTCGGGATAGTCGACGTCGAGGACGGGCACGTCCTTATACAAACCCACCGAAATCGCGGCAGCCTGTTTCAGGATCGGATCGTTCTTGATGACGCCCTCATCTTTCAAGTACCGACAGGCCAGCGCCAACGCGACGAATCCGCCCGTAATCGATGCTGTGCGCGTACCGCCATCCGCCTGCAGGACGTCGCAGTCGATCGTAATCTGGTTCTCACCGAGCGCTTTCAGGTCCACAACAGAGCGCAGTGAGCGCCCGATCAGGCGCTGGATTTCCTGTGTTCGACCGGACTGTTTGCCCCGTGCGGCCTCACGATTACCCCGCGTATGCGTGGCGCGCGGCAGCATACCGTATTCGCCTGTGACCCAGCCTGATCCGGTTCCACGCATCCAGCCTGGAACCTTATCCGTCCAGCTCGCGGTACAAAGCACATGCGTATGGCCAAATTTGGCGAGGCAGGAGCCTTCCGCATAGCGAGTCACATTGGTTTCAAGCACAATATCGCGAAGCTGGTCCGGCGCGCGGCCGGACGGGCGGGCAAAACTCATTTTGGGTCTCCTGACCTATTCTTCCGGGACGCCGCCAATAAAGCCAGCGGTGGCTTCCTCATCGCCCGGAATAATGTCCATGTCACCTACAGAATAGTCAGTCTCTGCACCTGTGCGCTCGTTCCAAGGCGTGCGGTTACGCGGCTGGATTGGTGGCGGTGGTGGGTCGATTTGAACGCCGCTTGAGGGTTCGACTGGCACAGTTGCAACAGGCGCGGGTTGCGCGGCAGGCTGGGGCGCTGCTGGCTCAGGCGATGGTGCAGGAACGGGGACAGAGCGACGAATAGGCTGAATCTGACGCGTTGGCGCAGGGCTTGGCTGCGGCACCGGAGCAGGTGTTGCACTGGATGGCTGCATCTCAAATTGCGGCGGGCGTTCAGGTTGCGCAGGCTGAACCTGTTGCGGAGCTGGCGCTGGCATAGACGGTTCAGGCGCCACTCTGATCGGCGGTATCGGTCGATCCATCGGCGCTGGCGTGAGATTGACCGGCCTAGATGGTGGCGGTGGCGGCGCACCGCGAAGCTCTGGCACAGGCCCGGACGGCGCTGTCATGACAGTGCTTGTTGAAGGCGATGTCGGCGCGCGGCGGATCGGTACTTCACTCGTGGCGACGGGTTGCGGCGCTGGCGTTGCCGGACGGTAGGTCGCGCGTGGCTGAGGCACTGCGCTGCGGCGCTCAAAGGCCTGCTGCAGCTCATTCCCTTTCGGCTGGTAGCGCAGCGCAATCCCTGACACGGCTCCGGGGCGATATTGCTGCGCACCGATATTGCGTTTCAACTCGCAGCGCGGGCCCATCTGAAAGGTTGCTGGCACGAGCGTCCAAGAGGCACAGCGCTGAGTATCGCGGTTACAGGCCGCCTCGCACTGTCCGGGCGTTGTGCCACGGGTCGAGATATAGGCAATCCCGAAGCGATACGTGTCCGGCTCATGGCCTGGAAGACGATTGTCCTGGGTCACCACGCTACCGGTTTTCACCACTTGGGTTTGAGCAAGAGCCCCACCTGCAAACAGGCCCAAGGCAAACAAAAGGGAAAAAACAGCACGCATAATACAAGCTCCCGATAATCAGGCTTTTTCATGCAATTAGAAGACCGATCTTAAGGAAGCGTTGTTTTCTCTCTGATGGTGAGTCGCCGCGTACGTCCTTCGTCTCCGCTCACCATGCGGGCTAAGAGTTGCGCCCAGCCGGGCGTCTCGGACGGTGTTGCCACCTCGCGTTATAAAGGCCGGGCGCGTCTGAAGCAGGCGCGATGGACTGCCAGCCTCTCGGTCTGGCGATAGCGTCTGGTTCAGACGCACCCGCGGCGGTGTGTTTTCTGTCTTCCTCTGACAGGGCGAGGCCTGAGAGAGGTCCGGGCTTGGTCGGTTTTACG
>JBCBCO010000216.1:0-2416 GCA_038630445.1 Pseudomonadota bacterium
CGCTGCATCTGTGATCCGTTCGCCTTCGAAGTTGAGCAATTGCATGTCGCCATCAACATAACTAACGGCAATGATCGCCCCACGACGCCCGGTGACTGCAATGCTGGAGATCGGTTTTCCAAGATTATCCGAGGCCCAGACAGCAGGCAGCGATACACCATCTGTGTCAGTTAACGGGTCTCTAGCGGCCTCAGTCAAATCATCTGATATCTCTGGCGAGACAGGCTCGCTCACGTCGCCACGATCACTTCCGCACGACGCAGCGATGAATAGCAGACTGAGCGCCAGCGATGCGTTGACAAGGCGGTTGGCATTGCTTAGTGGCGGGCGCTCGAACATTATCCAAACCTTTTGACTTGAGAGGCTCTCGGCAGAGCGATGAAAACATATAACGCACCAGCCGACGTTGAGAATAAATGGGTCGTCATCGACGCGACAGATGTCGTTGTTGGTCGCCTTGCTTCCTACGTTGCCAAGCGCCTGCGTGGCAAGCACCGCGCTGACTTCACACCCCATATCGACACCGGTGATTTCGTTGTTGTGATCAACGCTGAAAAAGCGAAATTCACCGGCAACAAGCTGACGGACAAAGTCTACTACCGTCACACGGGACATCCGGGCGGTATTAAAGAAACAACAGCAGGAAAAATCCTGTCAGGTCGTTTCCCTGAGCGTGCCATCGAAATGGCCGTCAAGCGCATGCTCCCAAAAGAAAGCTCGCTCGCCCGTCAGCAGTTCAGTAAACTGCGTGTCTATGCCGGTGCTGAACATCCTCATGAGGCACAGCAGCCTGAAGCGGTCGATTTTGCGGCCATGAATTCTAAGAATCAGAGAGTTGCGTAAGTCATGACTGATACTGCACAATCCCTAGAAGATCTGAAATCTGTAATCGAAGGTGCTGAAGGCGGCGTAGACCTCGCCCCGATCATGGCTGAGCCTAAGATTGACGAGCACGGCCGCTCTTATGGCACGGGCCGCCGTAAATCAGCGACAGCCCGCGTTTGGCTGAAGCCGGGTTCAGGCAAAGTCACCATCAACGGTAAAGACCAAGAAGAGTATTTTGCTCGCCCGGTTTTGCGTATGGTGCTGGAACAGCCACTCGTCGAAGCTGATCGCCGCACACAATATGACGTGATCGCGACTGTTAAGGGCTCTGGCCTCTCTGGTCAGGCTGGTGCTGTACGTCACGGGATTGCCCGTGCACTGGTCAACTACGAGCCGGAACTCCGCCGCGTCCTGAAACCATTCGGCTTCATGACCCGTGACCCGCGCGTTGTTGAGCGTAAGAAATACGGTAAGGCGAAAGCCCGCCGAAGCTTCCAGTTCTCCAAGCGCTAGGCGGTATTGGTTCATCCAAATACATGGTTCAAAGGCGCTCCACTGGGGCGCCTTTTTCATATCTGAAACAGGGAAATAGAGATGACTGTTCAGGCAACACTTAAAGCTACAATCCTCGGCGCCTCCGGCTATACAGGTGCGGAGACCGTGCGCTTGCTCGCCGCGCATCCACACGTCGATGTGGTGGCCGCGACGGGCAATAGTTTGGCAGGCAAACAACTCTCAGAGATTTTCCCGCATCTATCCGGTCCAACGGATTTGCCCGTGATCAAGGCCGACGATGTGCCATGGAAAGACATCGACGTTGCCTTCTCGTGCCTTCCTCATGGCACCAGCCAGGACTTGATCGAGACCCTGCCAGCCCATGTCAAAGTTATCGACCTATCCGCCGATTATCGCCTGCGCAGCGCTGATCTCTATGCGCAGACTTATGGACGTGACCATCTCAATCCATCCAGAACCGCAAGCGTAAAATATGGCTTGTCAGAATGGCGCGGGGCAGACTTGGAAGGCGAGACATTGGTCGCTTGCCCAGGCTGCTACCCAACCGCCACTTTGCTGGCACTGCTCCCCCTCATGACGGGTACAATCGATACAGATCACGTTATCATCGACGCGAAGTCCGGCGTGTCAGGGGCAGGCCGCGGCTTGAAAGAAGGAAACCTGTTCTCCGAAGCCGCAGAGGGTGTTCATGCCTACGGCGTCGGTACGCATCGTCATGCGCCAGAGATCGAGCAAGAACTCAATTTGCAAGCCGGGCGAGATGATATCGGTGTGACGTTCACGCCGCATCTAATCCCGATGACTCGCGGCGAGCTGGTGACCTGCCATGTGCACGGCGACGCGGATCAAATCCACGCCGACCTAACTGAAGCCTACAAAAGTGCAAGCTTTGTCCACGTCCTCCCGCTTGGAAGTCCGCCACCTGATACGCGCCATACACGCGGCACGAATGATTGTCGTATCGCGGTCTATCCTGATCGCGTGAAAGGGCGCTCTGTGATTATCGCCGTAATCGATAATCTGATCAAAGGCTCCAGCGGTCAGGCGATCCAGAACCTCAATCTGATGATGGGAT
>JBCBCO010000217.1:0-2336 GCA_038630445.1 Pseudomonadota bacterium
GGCATGGATATTCCAAACGTGCCGTCATCATCGAGCCCCGCGACTCCTACAGCCATGATCGAACCTGGTGCTTCTGGGCTAACGCTCAGCACGAGCTTTCAGACTTAGTCTCCGAACGTTGGTCGCAGTGGCAATTATCAACGCCGCGGCGAGCCATTCGGCACACCGGTGCCAAATTATCCTACCAACAGATTAGGTCGGATGATTTTTATCACGCTCATCTCGCCAAGATTGCCCATCGCTCGAATATAGAACTGTTGACCGGTGTCACCGCGGGACCGATGTCGGATCACGACGACCGCGTTGAAATCGAAACAACCGCAGGCGCCATTTCGGCCCGCCGGGTCATCGACACACGGCCTCGGCCGCCACAACACGATCAAGCGACGATATGGCAAATCTTCAGCGGCGCTGAAGTAGAGACAGAAGAGGCATGCTTCGACCCTTCTGTCGCCGGCTTGATGCAGCAAATGACCAGCGACGAATCTGGTCTGAAATTCACCTATATTCTGCCAATGACCGCGCACACGGCCTTGATCCAGACCACCCGTTTTGCCTTGCGTAAATCCGCCCCGGACACCCTTGACCGTGAGTTTGAGCGAGACTTGCGGACAGCCTTCAAAACCAAGACGAAGATCCGGCGCCGTGAGCGTGGGTGCCTTCCGATGGGGCAGGCACCGCAAAGCCCGCATCCCTCTGCCCGGGTGTTTCGCGCTGGACAGGCGGCAGGCATTTTGCGCGCCTCTTCGGGATATGGCTTTTTGCGCATTCAAACCTGGGCAGAGTCAACGGCAGAGGAACTCGCTTCTGGTCGTCGACTATCGGAAAAGCCGTTCGGGTCGCCACTGGAACGTAAGATGGACGCGATTTTCTTGGCAGCGATGTCTCGGTCTCCATACGCGGCTGCAGACTGGTTTGCTCGCATCGCGAACCAGTTGTCGGGTGACGAGTTTGGTCGGTTCATGTCGCAATCACCGTCCTTGCACTTGTGGCTGAAGGTTGTCTCTGCCTTGCCGAAAGCTCCTTTTGTGCGCGCACTGCTTGCGGGGATGCCGAAGATCGACCGAGCAGATCATCGGGTCGCGACATGACCTGGAATAGTGCGTCGTCAAATTTTCTTCTCGCCGGAATGACAGTTTCGGTCGCGTTCCTACTCGTGCCGTCCCTCAGCATCACCTTTCAGATCGCTGGGCTCGGGATCGCGGTTGCCTTCCTCGGACTGCCGCATGGGGCGATTGATGCTTATATCGCACGGCAAGACGGATTGTGGCGATCGACTCGGGGCTTCGCAGCTTTCGTCGGCATCTACGCTGTTATTGCGATTAGCGTGATCGGTGTCTGGATGCTGATGCCGACTTTGTCTCTGCTTGCATTCTTGATCATTTCAGCCTGGCATTTCGGGGCAGATGCAAACGCTCGGGACCAGGTTGAACGCTGGTTGTTCGGAGGTCTGCTTTTGAGCCTGCCATCGTTCTTTCATCCGGCCGATGTAGCAAGCCTGTTCGAAGCCATATCCGGGGTGTCAGCGGGCGGCCTCGTTCCATTTTTGCAGATCTGGGCGCCCGTCGCAGCGATTGGCGTCATCGTCATGGTCTTCCGCCGGAGACCAGGCGCACAACAACGCTGGACCGATATCGCGACTGTCGCGGGCCTTATCCTGTTCGCCTGGGCATTGCCGCCGCTAGTCTATTTCGGGATATATTTTTGCGCGTTGCATAGCCCTGCTCATTTTGGGCGCGTTATCCGGTTGGTACCACCATCTGACAGATCTCGCGCAGCAGCATACACAGCCGGGTTTACTGCCTTAACGCTGCTTTTTGCCGGGATGGCATTCATCGCCCTGGCCGATAAGGTCACAATACAACAGTCTACTCTGCAGATTGTGTTCATCGGACTCGCCGCATTGACCGTCCCACATATGTTTCTGATCGATGGAATTTGTCGAGCAAGGTTTGGAGAAGCAGAATGAATGATGCTGCGGAACAGGTCATCCTCGTTGATCGCGAGGACCGCGAGATCGGCACGGCAGCAAAGCTCGCCGCGCATGAGAGTGGTGCACTGCACCGGGCCTTTTCTGTGCTCGGCTTTAACCGCGACGGCGAGATGTTGCTGCAACGGCGGGCACTGATCAAATACCATTCCCCTGGACTTTGGGCGAACATGTGCTGCGGCCATCCACGCCCAGGTGAACCGACTATGCCTGCTGCCCAACGGCGGACGTTCGAAGAGTTGAGCGTCAAATCAGAACTGTTTTATGGATTTGCGACACTATACAAGTCTGAGGTCGGAGCCGATCTGATCGAGCATGAATTTGTCCATGTTTTCGGGTGATGACA
>JBCBCO010000218.1:0-2214 GCA_038630445.1 Pseudomonadota bacterium
CGTGAAGCGTTGAAGCGCGGTAACTCAACTTACTTCCCGGATCGGGTCGTCCCAATGCTTCACGATCAAGCGCGCTATCCGTCGTGACAAAGGCGGCAACGTCAGCAATGGCCACAATCACTCGGAAGCCGTCTTCCAAAGCCTCTGCAAAGACCGCATCGTCATGATCGCGGGCATCGGCCGGGTCTATCGTAATCAGAGGCGTGTCGCGCAAATCAGTTCGCGCGACCTGAGCGGGCTGGGCATTTTGAGCTTGCTCAAGGACATCATCAGGAAAGGCCGTCGGAATATCGTGTCCGGCAATCGCGAGGAGTGAAGCCGCTCGTGGATCTTCTTGGCGGCCCAGCACTTCAAGCACTTGCGCACGAACCGGGCCATATCCGCGTTGCGGGAAGGGGCGCGCGAGGACCAAATCTCCATCCTCGGCGTCGCTCCGGTCTGCTTCACGGACATGGAATTCATGCTTGATCTTGCGGCTCGCGGGTTTGATCCGGCCGCCACGCGCTGTGCTAAGATAAATTCCAGTGACCGGACGCTCTTCATCACGCTCTTCAAACAGCTTCATCAGCCGCGCGGTCCAGACACCGTCTCGCTCTTGAACCCGCGCAAGGCCTCTGTCGCCGACACCGGGCGCTTTACCGCGCACGCGGGCAGCATAGCCATCATAAACGATGTCAGGCCCATAAGCGCCTTGTTTGCCAAAGGCTCTTGCGATCAAATCACCGTCTTCATTCGTGCGCTCAAACCGGACGACACATGTGGGCGGTGGCTGATCAGACTGCGCCCAGGCGCGCTTTCCGGTTTTAGTCAGCGTCCCATCCGTCTCAAGCTCTTTCAAAATTTCGCGCAGCGTATGGCGTTCGCGGCCTTTTACTTTCAAGCCGCGAGCAATGTCTTGTTTGGTTGTTGCGGTCGGGTTCTCTTTCAAAAATGCGAGAACCGTTTCTTTATCAGGAAAACTCATGGCGCGGGCTGTACAGGAAGTCGCCCGGCTTGGCTCGTGTTTATTTTGTGGCAAATTCGCTGCGCCCGGCCTGCTATCCCTGATCTTGCTCATCTAGGTTGAGGCGCATTTCCAAAATATAGGGGTCGAAACCGACTTTCTCGTAGGCACGAATAGCAGGTTCATTATCCGGATAGACGGTCAGATGCACTTCAGGAAGATCATTGCGACGCGCCCATTCGAAGAGATGATCGAGGACCATCTTATTGACACCACGCCCGCGAAATTCGGGTTCTACGTATAAGAACCCGATAAAGGCGTGATAGTCGGGCGACACATAGTGGCGCGAGCGCTGTTTCTTAGCGTAGCCAGATCCAATCAGAGCGCCATCACACTCAGCGACCGCGACTTCCGCCTCTGCGTCTTCGATCATCGCCGCGACATCATAGTAGCTGATAGGGTCTGGCTTGAGCGTATGATCAAATAGGCGCTCAGCCGTGACAATGCCCTGCTCAAAGGCAAGCAAAGTGGGCAGGTCAGTCAGACGAGCTGAACGAATATTGATCGTGTTCTGCATGCCCTTGTGTATCGCACACGCCAAACGCTGGAGCCAGCGCATACGTCTTAAAATATTTGCGTCGTCATATCTGCAGAAATACAAATACAACCGAAGTAATAAAACGTTCGGTTTCTATTTATGGTTTTATAATTATTGAAACACATAGTCCTAGTGTATTCCCAATTTTCGCGTTGGGAAGCACCAAAATCTGCGTTAAAAATTGAGCATCAGATCGTTGGACGGTTCTATCAATCGTTCAGGCGGGCCGATCTATCGACTGAGACATTGAGGGGTTTGGCACTCAAGGACGAGACCAAACGCATGATTTTAGATGTAGAGCTTTTGCAGCTTTATCGCAGCAAACAACTGATCGATCTCTTAAACAGGGTCAGCACGATTTTTGAGTATGAGGGGTTTCCCTATCTCTCTTTGGAATGGTCGCCCGCAGCGTCGAATACCAATATGATGCTTGCCCACGCCTCCCTAGTCTGGGACAATTATAGCAACCGCTTAGGCGAGCATGGGATGGAGCTCAGCCAGTTCCTATCCACCGCCTTTTCGACAGCGCTCATGCGCAATAAGAAAAACACGATTGAATGCCAAAACTGGAAGCTCAGTCAGGGCGCGTCCTTCGCGGTACGTGCATCTGCACCAAAGACTTTCTTACTGACAGAGATCCAACGCCACGCGATCTGCCAATTCAGGGAGCGCC
>JBCBCO010000219.1:0-2126 GCA_038630445.1 Pseudomonadota bacterium
CGATATCGCATGGCGACGGATTATGGGCGGGCTCTACGGATCGCGCATTCGGATCTCGGACAACCAGATCACAGAGCAGTTGAAGCGCCTCACAGCGGACGCGCAAAAAGAGCAGTATCTGACATCGGAAATCTTCCTTTATGCCCCGCTCGATATCGATAAGCAGCAGGCGCAGGTGGCTGCGGAGTCCATTCTCCAACAATTGCGGGCGGGCGCGCCATTTGAAGTCGCGGCCCAGCGATTCTCTTCGGCGCCAACCGCTGCGACAGGCGGAGACATGGGCTGGATTGTGCTGGATGGCATTGATGATGAGCGCCGAGACGCGCTACAGGCGATGCCGGGTCCTGGCCTGACAGACCCGATTATCGTTGAGGATGGCCTGTACATTATGAACGTTCGTGGCAAGCGGGATCCGTCGGACTCCACGACCGTCGTGGATGTGACGCGCGTCGCCGTGGACGATGGGTCAGAGGCGAGCCTGCAAGCCGCGGTAGATGAGATTTCTGACTGCAGCAGTATCGACGATGTCGTGAACGCAGAAGACAATCTGCGCTCTGTTGCGCTCACGGATCTGAACGTTGAGGATCTCGGGCCTGAAGGACAAGCGATGGTGCTCAACACTGAGATTGGGTCCGCGACCGATATTTTTGCACAATCAGGTACGCTCGCCGTGATGTTTGTTTGTGACCGCCGCGATAATGTTCAAGCGCTGCCAAACCGGGAGCAAATCGAAGACCGGCTCTACAGTCAGCAACTCGGCATGATTTCAGAGCGCAGCCTGCGCAATCTGCGCCGAGAAGCAACGATTATTCGTCGCCAATAAAGTATGATCGACCCGAATGCTCCCCTCGCAGTGACGATGGGCGATCCGGCTGGTTGCGGACCCGCCATTACAGAAGCCGCCTGGGCTCAGCGCGCAGACTCAGGCCTTTCCAGCTTTTTTGTGATTGCAGATCCCTGCGTTTTTTCGGCTCAATGCCCGATTGAGCTCATTGATGCGCCGCAGGATGCCATCTCTGTCTTCGACGAAGCGCTTCCAGTATTGGCATTGCGACTGGACGACCGAGATGCGCTCGTTCCAGGCACACCGCATCAAGCTTTTGCGCCAGCGATTATTAAGAGCATCCGTCGCGCCTCAGACCTTTGCCTGAACGGTCAGGCATCAGGTGTTGTAACGAACCCAATTTCCAAAGCTGTTTTGTATGATGCCGGTTTTCGGTTTGCAGGGCACACAGAATTCATCGCTGACCTTTGCTCGGATTCTGACGAGACTCTGCTTCCAGTGATGATGCTGGTCGGGGGTGGCTTGCGCGTCGCCCTTGCAACCATTCACGTTCCGCTGATGCAGGTGACGGAGCACTTAAGCGCGGCATGTTTGCGCCAGGTGGCTGAGATCACCCACGCGGCGTTGAAACGCGACTTTGGAATCGCTGAACCTCGGATTGCCTTTACCGGCCTCAACCCACATGCGGGAGAGGGTGGCAAAATCGGCACTGAAGAGCGGGAGTTGATCAACCCGACAGCAGAAGCGTTGCGCTCAATAGGCATAGAGATTTCGAATGCGCGGCCAGGCGATACCGTATTCCATGAAGCGCTGAGTGGCACATATGATGCTGTCATCGCAATGACCCATGACCAAGGCCTAATCCCGGTCAAGACACTCGATATGTGGGGCGGTGTGAATACGACCCTGGGGCTTCCAATCGTCCGTACAAGCCCGGATCATGGCACAGCCTATGACGCAGCCGCTGCGGGCTCTTGCCGTCCGGATAGCCTGATCGCGGCGCTGAAACTGGCAGCTAGTATTGTGGCGCAGCGAGCTCAAGCTGATGGCTGAGCGACCTCAGCTTACGCAGGCCCCGGCGCTCAAAGCGCTGGGCCAGCATTTCTTGTTCGATCCGGATATCTTGCGGCGAACCGCTTTAGCAGCAGGTCCTGTTGTCGATCGGGATGTGATTGAAGTTGGCCCAGGTCCTGGCGGGCTCACCCGCGCGATCCTTGACGCGGGCGCGCGATCCTTAACCTGCATTGAGGCCGATCCGCGGTTCGCCGACGCCCTCAGCGCTTGGCCAGAGACTCGAGACGGAAAACTGGAGGTCCTCCAAAAAGATGCGCGCAAAATCGAT
>JBCBCO010000021.1:0-24788 GCA_038630445.1 Pseudomonadota bacterium
GCCCGGTCTTCTACACAGGCGGTGGCGTCATCAATTCCGGACCTGCCGCCAGCGAAGCGCTCCGCAAATTGCAAGCCCTCACAGGCTTCCCCGTAACCTCAACCCTGATGGGCCTCGGCGCATTCCCGGCGAGTCACTCTGATTGGCTCGGCATGTTGGGCATGCACGGTTCCTATCAAGCAAACAATGCCATGCATGATTGTGACCTCATGATTTGCGTCGGCGCACGCTTTGACGACCGCGTCACAGGCCGGATCGATGCCTTCAGCCCCGGCTCGAAAAAGGTCCATATCGACATTGACCCAAGCTCCATCAATAAAGTCATCCGCGTCGATGTTCCCGTCATCGCCGATTGCGGCGAAGCGCTAAACGCCTTGATAGACGCATGGGGCAACACACCCGTACCGGATCTCACAGATTGGAAAGCCCAGATCGACGCCTGGCGCGCCCGTAACTGCTTCGGCTATGCAGAAAGCGACACCGAGATCAAACCGCAATACGCGGTCGAGCGCCTTTACGAGCTCACCAAGACCCAAGAAACCTATATTTCAACCGAAGTTGGCCAGCACCAGATGTGGGCGGCCCAGCACTATCATTTTGAAGCCCCCAATCGCTGGATGACCAGCGGCGGTCTCGGCACGATGGGCTACGGTCTGCCCGCAGCCGTCGGCATTCAGGCCGCCCACCGCGATGCGCTCGTCATCGATATTGCCGGCGAAGCCAGCGTGCAAATGGTGATGCAGGAACTCTCAACCGCCGTACAACATAAGCTGCCAATCAAAATTTTCATCTTGAACAATGAATGGATGGGCATGGTGCGCCAGTGGCAGGAACTCCTGCACGGTGAGCGCTACAGCCACTCCTACTCAGAAAGCCTGCCCGATTTTGTCAAACTCGCCGACGCCTATGGCGGCAAAGGGATCATGTGCGACGACCCGAAAGACTTAGACACCAAAATTCGGGAAATGATCGACTATGACGGCCCTGTCGTTTTCGACTGCCGCGTCACTAAGGCTGAAAACTGCCTGCCCATGATCCCGTCAGGAGCGGCCCATAATGAAATGATCCTGTCTGAAATTACAGGCGACGAAATCGATGAGGCCGGGCGCAAGCTCGTTTAGCGGAGTTTCATGTCTGCTCTCGACTTCCCCCTTCTCGCGCCTTCTGGCAGAAGACCCTCAAGTCAAAAGGGGAGATCGCCCGTGGACACCGCCCTCGCATGGAGCCGCGACAATATCGAAGTCATGATCGCTGTTCTATCCGCGTTCGTGGCTTTGGTCGGCGCGCTTTTCAGTCGGTCTGAGACCCGTAAACAACAGAAAATCTTGCAGGAAAACTTGCGCCATTCCATTGACTCACAAAGCCTTGGCTGGGGCAATCAGGCCATCGCTCTACTCGGTCAGGCGGCCATGTTTGCCCGCACCCGTAAGCATCAGGCCAATGATGCAGGCTTTCTTCAGCAACGCGTGAACCTGATGCTGGCGCTTTCCACCACCGTCGAGCGTGGCCGCCTCTTCTTCCCGAACATCGATCCCCACAGTAAAGGCGCGGAAAAGGAAGGCGCCTATCGCGGATCGCGTCCTCCAATCCTCGATGCGCTTATGTTTGCCTATTATGAAATTGAAGCTCTCACCCGCACAGACGGCCCGACAGCCGATAATAGCGCCGATTATATCGACGACTGTCGCCGTCTCTTGGTTTCCGAACTTCAGGCGCATCTCGATCCACGCCGTCGCGACACCGTCATCGGGCGCTATGATGATCAACGCCAATCCCATCGCGAAGACGCGCGCGAACGGGCAAGAGATCTTGAGACAATGCTGAAATCCCGTCGACCCGGCATCAGCCTTGGCGACCGCTCGGAGACGGTGCAATGAGCGAAAAGACCCCTGCCAGTGCTTATGATATGAACCGCGACGACAGCGAGGAAGAGCGTCGCACCCTTGCCGTCATTGTTGACAATGAACCGGGTGTCCTCGGCCGCGTCGTAGGCCTGTTTTCTGCCCGCGGATACAATATTGAGAGCCTGACCGTGGCGGAGGTCGACCGCCGCCGTCACCGCTCACGCATCACCATTGTCACTGAAGGCACACCGCACACACTGGAGCAGATCGAGTCCCAACTCTTGCGCCTTGTGCCGGTCGCCAACGTGACCGACATCACCAAGTCCAAGCGCGGCATTGAACGCGAACTCGCTCTGGTCAAAGTCGTCGGCAGTGGTGAAAAGCGCGTTGAGGCGCTGCGGATCAGTCAAATTTTCCGCGCAAATGTCATCGATACGGGCACGGAAAGCTTCATTTTCGAACTCACCGGCGCAAGCGACAAGATCGACCAATTCTGCGCGCTGATGAAGCCGCTCGGCCTGGTCGAGGTCAGTCGCACAGGTGTTCTCTCCATCAAACGCGGGGCCGAAGCCGAATGAGCCAATGGGCGCGCCTCCGCTATATTCTGGACGCCGTGCATGTACCGGACAGCGAGGCCGCTCTGCTAGACGGACTTATGATCAATGAGGGTGTACGGGTCGTCTCATTCGTAAATGCGCACGCCTATAACGTCTCCGCGAAAGACACCGACTTCGCGAACGCCCTGACCCAATCAGATATTCTCCTGCGCGACGGGTCAGGCATGAAAATCCTGATGAAACTCATGGGTCGTGATCCCGGCCCCAACCTGAATGGCACAGACCTCATCCCGCAAATCATTTCCCGCCACACTAAGGCTGGCCACGCCGTCGCTCTGATGGGAACCGAAGAGCCATGGCTCTCCAATACAGCCGATAAACTCCGCGCGGATGGCGCAGAGATCGCCGTGACTGAGGACGGTTTCCAACCGGAAGACCACTACCTGTCTGCCCTCACCAGAACACCCACCCGCCTCGCCGTTTTGGGCATGGGGATGCCCAAGCAGGAGCGCGTCTCCATGCTGCTGCGTGAAAATCTCGACGGCCCGCTGCTTGTCATCAATGGCGGCGCGGTGATCGACTTTATGGGTGGCAAAGTCACGCGCGCACCGGCCTGGATGCGGGGCATCGGCATTGAATGGGTCTACCGCCTGCTCAAGGAACCCCGCCGCCTCTTCCGCCGCTATATTATCGGCAATGTCGTCTTCCTATGGCGCGCTCTGCGCCTGAAACTCGGCGCAAAATAGTCAACGAACAGATCAGAACACCAAAGGACCCCTCCCATGAAAGTCTATTACGAACAGGACGCCAATCTCGACCTCATCCTCGCCAAAAAGGTCGCCATCATCGGTTATGGCTCTCAGGGCCACGCCCATGCACTCAACCTGAAAGATAGCGGCGGTACAGTCCGTGTTGGCCTGCAACCTACATCCTCGAGCAGCAAGAAGGCCGAAGAGGCCGGCCTCGACGTCATGACACCCTCTGAGGCCACTCAATGGGCCGACGTCGTCATGATCCTCGTCCCGGACGAGAAACAGGCTGTCCTTTGGGCCAATGAGATCGAGCCTCATGTCCGCGAAGGCCAGCACATCATGTTCGGTCACGGCTTCAACATTCATTACAATCTCATCCGCCCGATGGCAGGCGTCGACATCTCGCTCTCAGCTCCAAAAGGCCCCGGCCACACCCTGCGCGACCAGTATCAGCGCGGTTTCGGCCTCCCCGGCCTCGTCGCCATCCATCAGGACGCCACTGGTACAGCAAAAAACATCGCACTCTCCTACTCAAAAGCCATCGGCAATACCCGCGCGGGCGTGATCGAAACCACATTCAGAGAAGAAACCGAAACCGACCTGTTCGGTGAACAGGCCGTCCTTTGCGGCGGGATTGTTGAACTGATCAAGGCTGGCTTCGAAACGCTTGTCGAAGCCGGATACGCCCCGGAAATGGCCTATTTCGAGTGCCTGCATGAAACAAAACTCATCGTCGACCTGATCTATGAAGGCGGTATCGCGAACATGAACTACTCGATCTCCAACACCGCAGAGTATGGCGAATATGTTTCCGGCCCGCGTGTCGTCACCTCAGAAAGCAAAGCCGCCATGAAGGCCGTCCTTGACGACATTCAATCCGGCAAATTTGCCCGCGATTGGGTGCTTGAAAACCAAGCCGGCGCACCGAGCTTCCACGCCACCCGCGCCCGCATGAATAGCCACCAGATCGAAGAGGTCGGCGAAAAACTACGCGGCATGATGCACTGGGCACAGAATGATCGCTTGGTCGATAAAAGCCGGAACTAAGTCTGTTTCGGGATCCACCCCTCAGCATAGGATTCGTCCCCAACGACTTCAGCAGGCGCAGGTCGCCAATGGCTTCTCTGCACCTTGTTGCGGCCTCTCGTCTTTGCCGCGTAGAGCGCCTTGTCAGCGGCACTGTACCATTGGCCAAAAGAGGCCGGTTCAGATGGATCAATCGCGATATAGCCCAGGCTGATTGTCAGGTCACAGACATGATCAAAGCGGTGCTGCTCAACCGCTTCGCGCAAGCGTTCGGCCGCGCTGTCGGCGACCTCTTTTTTGGGCGCTGACAAAAGGAGGCAGAATTCCTCACCACCAAAGCGCGCCAGCATATCCTCATCTCGGCACTGAGCCTGAAGCACATCGACCAGTTCTTTCAGAACGTCGTCACCGACCTTATGGCCGTGCGTGTCGTTGACGCGCTTAAAGTGATCAACATCAAGTAGGATCAGGGTCAGAACACGTTCAGCGGGCGGCGCAGCCATTTTTTGCTCAAAATGCTCGGTAAACGCACGACGATTCAGCGCGCCGGTTAGAGGATCTGTCGTCGCAAGATCTCTAAGAACGTCCTGTTCCCGAAGCACTTTTTCGTGGGATCGACGAATTGTGTAAATACGATAGGCAATCACAACCGTCGTCAACAAAGCCTCTGAAATGATCGAAGGATAAAGCCCGTATTCTGTAAATACATTATGTCCGATAAGGCCCATCCCCTTCAGAATGCGCAGGACAATGTACAGCATCATAGGTGCCCAAGCGATGAGCTGTAAGCGACAAATCAAATGCCCTCTTATGGCACCCGTCACAAGCGATCCAAAAACAGCCGCCAGAGGCAGGATGAAGACGGTGTGAAGGACAACTGAACCGAGATGACTATAATTTGGCGCGAGCACCATAATGATCAGGGTGACAGCGAACGGAATGATCCCGCCCATCAACAAGAATCTGGACCACAGCTTCCCAATCGTCGCTTCACCGCAAAGGGATCGTGTCAGCAGACAGGCAAACAAAAAGGCCGCCGCGATCGCAAAATGATTGAGATTTGAGCGCAAAATCGGCGTGATCTCAAAAGGCAGGGCAAAAATCAAACCTGACCATGACAAGGCATAGATTAGAGCCGAAGACACCATCGCAAAGTGATAGGGAAGAAACCCAATCCGAAGGGTCACGAACATAACGGCTGTAAAAATCAGAGGCGTCAGTAAAAGACCCGACAACAAAGCATAGACAATCGCGCCTTGGATATGACGGCTGTCCATGCTGGCTTGGCTCGCAACCCCAATGTCCATCCAATTCGTCAGATCCCAGGCTTGCTCGACACGGATCAGAACGGCTTCCGGTCGCTCAAGCCCCCGGCTCAACTTAAAGCTCATAAAATCCGGTATTCGCGACTTTGAAGCGAGCGTATGCGGTTCATGACGCTGGGCAACCGGGACGCCGTCAAAGATCGGAGCGACTGTGATCGCGCCATGATAGGACATGCGCAGGGTCAGAACCGGATCACTCAAACCCGCAACAGCCTGCTCGACGTCGACCAGAATCCAAATGTCATTGCCTTCCTCAAGTAGCGCATCACGCCCACAATCAAATTGATCACGCTGATCGAGAACCTCCGGAGCGCTAAGCGTTTCTGCTCCGCGCAAGACGCAGATTTCGCCGCTGACATCTCGTGTCACAGCATTCGCGATCGAAAAGCTCTGCGTGAAAACGAAGAGAGATAGGATGAGAATACACCACCGCATTATGCCATAATAGCCACGATCCCCTTAAGTCCCGGTCGATTCTAGCCGATATTTTTCGCGATAGCCCAAGGCATTCATTAAGAAATCCACTGTGTCACGCGCATTTGAATGCCACTTGACCTTTATTCCTCGTGCCCGAATCCCCATAACAGGGGCGAAAAGATTTTCGAACACACGCGCCACGGAGCCGGACATGCCAGACACTGATCACGCCACAAGACACGCAGAAATCCTGATTATCGGCTCAGGCCCGGCAGGGTGGACGGCCGCCGTTTATGGCGCACGGGCGATGCGCGATACGCTTGTCGTTGCCGGCCTTCAGCCGGGCGGTCAGCTCACGATTACGACCGAGGTCGAAAACTGGCCCGGCGAGGCTGAAATTCAGGGTCCTGACCTCATGGTCAAAATGCAGGAACACGCCCTTAAAATGGGGGCAAAAATGGCAGAAGATCATATCGCCAGCGTCGACCTAGAGAGCCGTCCATTTCGTGCGATCGGCGAAAGTGGAACCGTCTACACCGCAGACTCCGTCGTCATTTCAACAGGCGCTCAAGCCAAGTGGCTAGGACTTCCGACGGAAACAAAATTCCAGGGCTTCGGTGTCTCAGCGTGCGCGACCTGTGATGGATTCTTCTATCGCGGCAAAGACGTTCTGGTTGTCGGTGGGGGCAACACAGCCGTCGAGGAAGCGCTTTTCCTGACAAATTTTGCCTCGAAAGTGACCCTCGTCCATCGTCGCGACAGCCTACGGGCAGAGAAAATTCTGCAGCACCGCCTCCTCAACCATCCCAAGGCGGAGGTGAAATGGGACACGACACTGGAAGAGGTTCTGGGCGACGAGACCCCGCTCGGCGTAACCGGCGCACGTCTCAAAAACATCAAAACAGGTGAAACAGAAGACCTGCCCGTGCATGGTGTCTTCATTGCCATCGGTCACGCACCGTCGACAGAGCTGTTTAAAGGCAAACTCGACATGCAGGATAATGGCTATCTGATCACGGCACCGGATTCGACCGCAACCAATATTCCCGGCGTCTTTGCGGCCGGAGATGTTACCGATGAAACCTATCGACAGGCTGTCACGGCTGCCGGTATGGGCTGCATGGCCGCCCTAGAGGCGGAGCGCTTTCTGGAAGAGAGCAAGGCTCAATCAGAACTCGTCGCTGCAGAATAAAGCGCTGGCTCACGGCCAGCACCTCTCCTTAGAACGCTGTACCTGACGTATCCATCTCGCCAATCTTGATTCCGGCAGGTCCAAGGACCACAAGGAATAGAACAGGCAGGAAGAAAACGATCATCGGAACCGTCAGCTTGGCCGGAAGCGCCGCAGCCTTCTTCTCGGCCTCAGACATACGCATATCGCGATTTTCCTTCGCCATGACACGCAGAGCATCGCCCAGCGGTGTACCATAGCGCTCAGCCTGCGTCAGAGCCATCGTAACCGCCTTGACGCCCTCATGGCCTGTACGATTGGCAAGGTTCTCATAAGCTTGCTTTCTTTCAGGCAGATAGGCGAGCTCAGCCGTCGTCAGCTGCAATTCTTCAGCCAGCTCAGCGGACGCTGTGCCGACTTCTGCACCAACCTTTGCAAAGGCCATTTCAATCGACATGCCCGACTCTACGCAGATCAGCATCATGTCGAGCGCGTCCGGGAAGGCTTTCATAATCGACTCTTGGCGCTTGGCCGCACAATTCGAAACATAAAGGTTCGGTGCATAAAATCCGGCTGCCGCACCGAAAACCACAGAGCCATATTTCATCTGAACCGACAGGCCGTGATCATTGACCAGAAAGATATAAAGCAACGTGCCGAGCCCGAAAATAAACGGCAGTGCGAACCGGCAAAAATAGAAGACCATCAAAGGCCGCGGCCCCCGGAAACCGGCTTGTTCAAGCTTCGCTTCGATGTTGGGGTCTTCCAGCATCTTCTGAAGGTCGAGTCGCTTTGTAATATCTGCGACCGTGCCCTTTGCTTCGCGCCGCAAGCTTGTATCCTCAAGCTGAGCTCTGTTCGCACGGCGGAGTTTCTCACGCTGATCTGTCACCTGCTTCAGGCGCGCTTCAAGCTTGTCCCCTCTCAAAGCGGGCAGCATCACCGAAACAATAGTTGCAAACATGGCAACAGCAGCCAGCAAAGATGCCATGGCTGCCGGATCGGAGAGAGAGTTTGCAAATTCGCTCATAAAATCTCTCCTAAATGTCGAAATTGATCATTTTGCGCATAACGAGGATGCCCGTTGTCATGAGGCAGAAGGCTGCAAACAGAACCGCATGGCCCGCAGGCTTGATAAACAGTTCCATGATGTAACCAGGCGTTGTTAGGTAGACCATAAACGTCACCGCGAATGGCAAAGCACCGATAATATAGGCCGATGCTTTCGCTTCAGATGAAAGAGCCTTGATCTTCTCGCGCATCATTTTGCGTGAACGGATGACTAAAGACAGGTTGCCGAGCGCCTCAGAAAGGTTGCCCCCTGCCTTCGCCTGAATGGAAAGAACAATGACGAAGAAATTCACCTCAGGCAGCGGAACTCGCTTGTAGAACTGCTGCAAAGCCCGGTCTGTGGTCATACCCATCTGCAAATTATCAGTCAGGATTGCAAACTCAGGGCCCAACGGTGCGGGGCTTTCCTTCGCAATGATGCGCAGGCATTCTGTCAAAGGAAGGCCGGACTTTACACCACGGACGATGACATCGATGCCGTCGGCAAATTGCGACATCAATTTCTTATTTCGGCCCTTGGCCATAAACCCAATAATCCAGTTCGGCAGACCGATCCCCCCCGCGAGTGCCGCAGCAGCAACGGTGATCATGCGCGCAGGTTGCTCACCAACGATTTCTTTAAGCTCGTAGCCCAAGAGTTTTGGCGGTCCGGCAGCGCCTGAAATGTAAGCAAGTCCCGCAAAAACCATGGCCATGACAGCGCAAATGACATAAAAATTCTGGGCAGACAGCTCCAGACCGGCCTGGCGCAATTTTGCATCCATACCGTCAACGTTCAGGGATTTCCGGCGCTCCTCATCCTGCTCACGCAGTTTTTTGAGCATTTGCTGGGTTTGCTTTCGACGGTTCGCGGCGACGTCTTGTTTTCCTCGACCTTTACCATTGGCCTTCTCACCGGAGGCAACCTGTTTGGCGCGCTTGATCGCCTTTTCCTTATTGTCATCGCCTGTCAGCACAAGACCAAGACCGGCAACAGCCAGAAAGGCCAGGCCGCCAATGATATAAATCAGAAGGTCACCGCTCAAATCCATGGCCTAGTCCAGTGCATCCAGAGCTGTCGCAAGATCTTTTTCAAGGTTGTAATAAGACGCGCGATCCCAAAAGCGTGGACGACCAATACCGGTGCCGCGGTGGCTACCTTTAAGCTTACCGTTCTCGTCCTCACCTTCCATCTCATATTTCAAGATGTCTTGCAGAACGATGGTATCCCCTTCCAGGCCCATGACTTCGGTAATCTGCATAATCCGGCGCGAACCGTCACGCAGGCGCGACGCCTGAATGACAACGTCAATAGAGCCGCAAATCATTTCGCGAATGGTCTTTTGTGGCAGGGTAAAACCACCCATCGTGATCATGGATTCAACACGGCTTAGAGCTTCTCGCGGTGTGTTGGCGTGCAGTGTACCCATTGAACCATCGTGACCCGTATTCATCGCCTGAAGCAGGTCAAAGGCTTCCGGTCCACGAACCTCACCCACGATGATCCGCTCAGGGCGCATACGCAGACAGTTCTTGACCAAGTCCCGCATCGAAATCTCACCTGAGCCTTCAATGTTTGGGGGCCGGGTCTCAAGACGCACAACATGCGGCTGTTGCAACTGAAGTTCCGCTGAGTCCTCACACGTGATGACGCGCTCACCGGGCTCGATGAAGCCTGTCAAACAGTTCAACAGCGTGGTCTTACCAGAGCCGGTACCACCGGAGATCAAGACATTACAGCGCGCATGACCAATGATACGCAAAATCTCAGCCCCGGCCTCAGAGATCGATCCAAAATTCACCAGATCAGATAGCTTCAGCTTGTCCTTTTTAAACTTACGAATGGTCAGCGCAGGGCCATCAATCGACAGCGGCGGCGCGATCACGTTCACACGAGAGCCATCTAACAGACGCGCGTCACAAATCGGGCTCGCATCATCCACGCGGCGACCAACCTGACTCACAATCCGCTGACAGATATTCATCAACTGCGCATTATCGCGGAAGCGGATATTGGTGCGCTCAATCTTACCGTTGACCTCAATATAACAAAGGTCAGCGCCGTTCACCATGATATCGGCAATGTCATCGCGCGCCAGCAACGGCTCAAGCGGGCCGTAGCCCAGAACGTCGTTACAAATATCATCCAGCAGGTATTCCTGCTCAGAAATCGACATCACGACATTCTTGATCGCGATAATCTCAACGACAATGTCGCGAATTTCTTCACGGGCAGCTTCTGGATCCAACTGTGCCAACTGACCCAAATCAATTGTATCAATCAGAGCGTTAAAAACGGTGGTCTTGGTCGCATAATATTCGTCAGAACGATCTGTCACCTTCGTGACTTTTTCTTCCTGCTTCGCCGCCGCAGGAGGCTTCATCTTGACCTTTGGCTTGGCCTCTTGCGTCGGGGCCTCAGGCTTTGGCGCGGCCTTGGTTTCAATAGGTTCCGGCGCAGGCGCAGCTGGTTTCGGCGCTGTTGCTACACCGCCTGTCGGGCCACCACTTGTCCGCTTGCCAAATCCCATAATTCGTCCTCACACGACTTTTCAGCGTCTATTTACGCAGCAATTTCTTGAGCAAAGATTTCTGTTCGACCTCAACAACCCGCCCGGTCAAAAGACCCGCCAGTCGATCAATCTCGACGGATGGCGCTGCAGCGGCATCGGTTTCTGAAATCATTTGTCCATTGTTCGAAGCATTTCCGAACAATTGTGGGTCAAACGGAATAATCACTTCCGGCTCAACCCCCATCGCGCCGGCAAAATCCTTCGCCGGAATTTCAGGCCGCTTGGGCACACCCATCATATTGATTACAAGACGCGGGGCCGCATCATTCGGGCGATCAGCCTTCAATTTATCCAGAATATTCTTGCCATTACGCAAGCTTGCCAGATCAGGTTGACAGACCAGAATAACCTCATCGGAAGAAACCAGTGTGTTATACTGCCAACGGCTCCAGCCATGCGGCAAATCCACAACGACGTAAGGCATCACACGGCGTACACCGTCGACAACAACCTGATAAGCTTCCGCCTCAACATCAATGATCTGACCAACGGTTGCAGGTGCAGTAAACAGCGACAGCCGATCCGTCGCTTTTGAGAGAAGACGTGTAATGACCGCGTCATCAACGCGTTCAGGGGCCAATAGAGCGTCAGCAACCGTTTGTTGGCTCTCGTGGTTAAAATCGAGGGACGTTGTTCCAAAGGACAGATCCAGATCCACCAGAGCTGTGTTCACATGGATTGTCTCAGACATCGCCCAGGCAAGATTATGCGCAATCGAGGACGAGCCCACGCCGCCTTTTGCGCCGATCACCGAAATCGATTTTCCAACGAAGGGTGCATCGGGATCAGCAAACAGATTGCCAATTGACCGGATCACTTGAACGGGAGAGATCGGCGGAACCAAATACTCACTGACACCGCGTGCCATAAGCTGACGATAGAGCGATATGTCATTCACCGCGCCGATCACCATGACCTGAACACCTTCATCGCAGTGTCCAGCAAGGTCATCGATCTGGGCCAGCATGGTTGCGTTTGTGGCGGTTGATTCCAGGATCAAAAGATTTGGCGTGGCGTTCTGGCTGAGATATTCAATCGCGGCCTGAAGCCCGCCCTCAAACATTTCGACACTTGCTTGCTGCATGCGCCGATCACGCGAGACCGCATTAATCAGTTGGGCGGTGCGACCTGTCTCGCAGAAGGCACAAACCGAAATTGCAGGGATCGCGCGCTCGCCACTTTGACCGTCTGGCTCAGCCACGACACTGGCTGGCTCGATCTCTTTCATCGGAGCATCAAGATCGACCTCAACCTCATCGGGCAAAGGCGGCGCCACCTCCTCGAAAACCGAGTTCAGAGCCGCATCAATTTCATCATCAACCTCGAAATCGAGATCATCATCAAAAAGAGCATTATCGGTTTTCATCGCACTCAACTCCCCGTCAGGGTTTCAATTCTAATTTACAGCGTTCGAGATCGCGCCCGACTCTTGATCACTCCGCGTCGCGCCCGTTTCCGCACCTGTACGCCACAGCTCCAGCTGCGCGATCCGTCTGGCCAGATCACCCTCTTCCAAATCTCGTTGACCAAGCAGATCGCTTGGTTCTGCAATCATTGCGGCCATATTTGTTCGAATGACACAGCCCAGCGTCGGCAGGTCATTATTGCTACGCGCATCTGTGAAATTTGTTGTTGAATGTTGCGGGCAATTCGGCGCCACGGCATCAAAGGACTGGAAGACAAGGATCAGCGGGGCATCAGCAGACCCGCGGGCGTCATAAGCGCTTCCGACAATCTGATCATACTCAACGCCAGAATTCCAAGCCAGATCACGCGCTTCTGCTGTGGCTTTCACCGCCAGAGACTGATTGGCAAAATTCTTCGGCATTGACATGATGAGCGGGCCTTGTCCAACCCGGTTATACCGTTCCAGAAAAGCTTCAATCCGTGCGAGCTGAACCTGTCGCAGCTGACTGTCCATCGCATTCAAGTCGACTTCCAACACTTCACTCTGACCCCGCACACCGATGGCATTACGATCAAGGGTTGTCCCCTGATAATAAGACGTCGGGATGATCGGGTCTTTGGTTTTCTCTCTGGACTGGCAGCCAGATAGAACCGTTGATGCGGTGAGAATTGCGGCCGTTATGATCGTCAGACGCATAGTCCTTACTCCTCGATAAAGCCGACAGGCGCGTTATAATTGTCTTTGCTCAAACCCTCGCCATCACCGGCATACATCGCATTCAGTTTGCCAAAGAAGATGGTCTGCGGATCCCGCGCATTGACGAAGCCGTCCGCCGGTGTGCGAAGCTGGTCCTTCGTTGTCGGGTCAACCAGATAGGGTGTTACAATAATCACCAGCTCGGTTTCTTCATTCAAGAAATCACGGGACTGGAACAGCGCACCAATAACAGGCAGTTTCTTGATGCCGGGCAACTGGTCAATCGTTTGACGCGAACGGCTCTGGATCAAACCCGCGAGCATCGTTGATCCGCCAGAGGGCAGTTCAACCGTACTTTCTGCACGTCTGACAATCAGGGCCGGAATGGTTAGGGTCTGGGCCGTGATCACATTGCCCTGCGTATCAACGCCGGCAATCGTTTGTCCCTGGAAAGCACCATTGTTCGAAAGTTCAGAAACTTCCGTTGAGATCTTCAGTGAAATCCGCCCCTCAGATAAGACGACGGGTGTAAAGCCGAGGCCGACCCCGAACGGTTTGAATGAAATCGAAATCTGTCCATTCTGATCCTGCCCCACCGGAACAGGAAACTCACCACCCGCCAGGAATTTCGCGCTCTCGCCGGAGACCGCCATAATGTTCGGCTCCGCCAACGTGCGAACAATGCCGACGCGCTCCAGCGCGTCTATCGCTGCACCGGCGGACGATTGAGGGATATCGCCAACAAAATTCGTATATCCAATGGAGGATGAAAATCCACCGAGAGAGGAACCGGCAACGTTGAAACCGTTGGCACTAGAAATGCCAAATTGATTGGAGAACGGTGAGGTCGGCTGAAGCCCTTCCAGCGCATTCCCCTGACCGTTTGTGTTCAACCCGATCGTCTCATCAAAGAAAAGTGGCTGACCATTGCTGAACAGCGGCCCGAGGACCTGACTGGCAAGCTCACCGAAATTTGTCGTACCAGACAGGTTGATGCCCAATTGCTTCACCACTGAACGTTGCATTTCAACAATGCGCACTTCCAGCATGACCTGATCGTTGGCATCAACGCTCAGCATGTTGACGATCTGGGCATCTTCACCTTCGCCACCGGCATAAGCCGTTACAAGCTGCATCACCTGATCTGACTGGATAAGAGAGTCGACCTTACCGGTCACGACCGCATTTCCATTGACCATTTCGACTTTGACCCGCGCATCAGGCACATAGCGCGCAATCATCGCTTCGAGCCCAGCTGTGTCGAGTTCAACACTAATCTCCAGATTCAGGAGGGTGTTGCCATGACGGTCAAATATGAAAGCATTTGTTTGCCCGACGTCCATTCCACGGAAAATGATCCGCTTATTGGTCTGAACCGTCGCATCAGCAATCGCCGGATTTGTGATCACAATATCTGCAGCGGCATGATCAAGCTCGATCACAGTAGATTTGTTCAGACCCAAGGTCATTGTCATCGAATTCGCACTGTCACCAGGTTCAACGATGGAGACACCCATCAGATTCTGGGCTTGGGTTCCAAGCGGCAGCCCTGCAAAAAGCAAAGCGCTGACGGTCGTTTTGAAAAAGGTCAATTTCATCACTTTTCGCTTAGCCCCCTGAAGACACGCTACCGTTTCGGAAAATCATGACCTGATTTCCCTGCCCGCCTTGATCGTCACTAATCAGGTCAAGGCGTGCTGTTGTTTCACCATTATTCTCGCCAGCATCCGCATGACTGCGCAGCGTTAAAGAAATCGTCGATCGACGCGCTGATAGCGACATCAACTCAGCCTCTTCAGGCGTCAGTTCAAGCGTCGCAGTTGACCCTGTCAGGGCCGGAACACCATCAATTTCACCAAACACCTGGTCGATGGCCAAAACCCGGACATTTTCCATCGCTGTAACAACGATGGTCTGTTCAATCATCTCTTGTCCCTGCAGCACTTCAATCTCGTAGGTCAGGATCACATCGACGCGGTCATCCGGCAGAATAAATCCTGCGGACGCAGACTCCGGGGAAATCTCAACCGAAACCGCGCGCTTGCCGGGCTTGAGAAGCGCCGCCATGAAACCCGTCTCACCTTTCTGGACAATTTTCTGCGGCAGGATCGGTTCGTCGAGGAATAAGGATGTCCGAACAACGCTGCCCGCCAGGGTTTCCATGGCGTCCGGGGACATCTCTTCGGTGAAGTAATTCGGATTAACGGTGCGCTCTGGCCAATCGGCCCAGCGGAAATCACTCGGGCTTAAAAGGGTTCCGACAGGCAGATCCCCTGCAGCAACCAACACTTTAATCTGTGATACTTCGACTTCCTGAATGATCGTTTTGGTCTCAGCGACAGCGACAGGTTCTGATGGCTGGCTAGCCATACCACGAACAAGAAACGCTGCTGCCACCGCGGCAAGGCCTGCTACAGCAAGAATGATAAGACGCATCGGTGACATGGGCGTGATCCTCTGTCGGTTTTAGGGCGTTCAATTACCCTGTTTAAGCGGCACTTTGACAGGTGAAGGCTAAAACGGAGTTAACTCAAACTCCTGTTTTAACTTAAGAAATTGGAAAGGAATGGAGAACTCGGCGAAGCCGCAATCGCCCCGATTATGATGGCCACACCATAAGGAACACCTTTACCTTTCTGTAGCGTTTCATACGCAAAAGACGGGGCGCCTTCCGGAGCAATGACGCGTCGACTGAAGTAAACAATGATCGCCAGCGCTGCACCTGACATCGTCATCCAGATGAAAAAGGTCGTTAAGTCGGTCGCACCAATCCACAAGATCACGGCCGGGATCAGTTTGGCATCACCGCCCCCAAAGACCCCCAGCATGAACAGACCAACACAGATCGCGAATGTGATAACAGCCGCCAGAACATGCCACCCAATCGTTTCCCAACCCGGCATGATAAAGAGCGCCGCAGGGATAAACATGACAGCCAGTGACGCATTCAACCAATTTGGGATCGTCAGCGTCGCAATATCTTTCAAGGCGGCATAAATACAAAGCGCGAAGAAAGCGCCTGCAAAGACATTCTCAATCATAAAATAACTCCACTCGTTATGAGTGGTAGACCACGAAATACTGAAAGAAGACTTACACGAATAAATTTATGGCTCAGTAATCACTGACGCCAGAACTGTCCGCCACAATAACGAAAAAGCCGCCCGGCGAACCGAGCGGCTTCTCCTAAGTCTTTTGACGAAGAGGTCTATTAAGTGACCATCTCGGCAGAAACTTTGTTGAATGTGTCGGAAGTCTTGTTACCAAGTGTACCAACAGCACCGATGATCGCAACGGCGATCAGAGCAGCAATCAGACCATACTCAATAGCAGTAGCGCCTGACTCATTTTCGAAAAACTTACGCATTTGGATACTCCATCATCATGCAGGTTGTCGACGTCCCGAGATTTTGTCGGGTTTTTATCCCCGGAACACAATCAGTCCTACAGGGTGTGGATTTCAATCCCGTAAATCAAAACAAAAACTTCGTTACCGGAATGCAAGCTCTTATTAACTGTTCGGGTTTGTGACGCCCGTTAAGTATAAAGCCTGCCTATCTTAGGATTCAGGAAACGCTTTTCAGTCAAATTATACAAAGTTGACGATTTGGAGCCTTGTAATGCTGTCCTTGAAAAAATTTGCCGCGTTTAGTCTGTCCACACTTTTACTAGCCGGAACTGCACTCGCAGGTCAGTTCACGGTCGAAAGTGGCGACACAAAAGCTCTGCGCCTGAACAAGGACGCAGGAAACGTTGTCATCGGGAACCAGAACATCGCTGATGTCGCTGTGGTCAATAGCAAACTCCTGCTGATCTCCGGTAAAGTCTTTGGCACCACAAATCTTATGGTGCTGGATGCAGAAGGCCAAGCAATCTACACCGCTGACATTGTTGTAACGACGAACACAGCCAATCTCGTCACCGTCAATCGTGCAGGGACAAATTTCTCTTATGATTGTGCGCCACACTGCCGGCCTGGCCTGGTGGTCGGTGACGATCCAGGACATTTCAACACCATGTATACACAAGTCGAGCAGCAGAAGCAGCTGAACGAATAAGTCCAAGCGAGCGAAAACGCCCGGCTTTTGGCTTAAGTTACCGAAACGGCTTAGCGGGTCATGAGAGTCTGCCCGCTTTCAGCCAGCATTTGATCCATTAACAGGCCAGCATTGTCTGCCAATCGATCAAGATTGATCGAATATCGCGGCACTGCTTCTTTACCTAAGTCCATAACTGCGGTCCCGTCGAGCAGCACTTCAAACGCAGACGCGTCTCGGACGGTGACGGTCCAGCCTGCCGACATTCTCGGATAATAGACTTCACCAGATGACATCGTTCGACTTCTAAAAATTGTTCCGTCTGAACCTCTAACTTCAATCCACCCGTCACGTTTCGCTCTCAGGGCAAACTCACGCGATGTTTGTGTCGTGCTTGGCGAATCTCGGCGCGCAACGTCAAAAGGGTCAGCTTTCGCAAGAATATGCGTTGAAACCGGGACATTTTGAAAGGCCCGCTGAGATCTGTCAGCACCGGGTAGAAATATAAACGCCGCCAAACCAGCCAAGCATAAACAACCACCCAAAACAGGGATACCAAAACGCTTAATCGGTGCAGCAGACACCTCTAAACCGCCACCGTCACGCACACGCATCATCGCACGTGCATCAGCATAAGCATCGGCAATCTCTTCGCCGGGAAGCTCAAGCGCTTTGGCATATCGCACCGCGTGCATGCGGATCAAAGTCGCTGACAAACCTTTCGTTTGCATGGCTTCCAGCGCTTCAAGCGTCTCAATCGATTGATGCGTTCGCGCAGCGACATCCTTTAAACTTTCACCGCGGGCCTCACGCGCAAATCGCAACCGATCGCCCGGAGAGCGTGGCTCAGGCGTCTCATTATTTATTGTATCAAGGTCGGACGGCGCATCAAACATCAGGCAGCACTTCAAGAGATTTATGAGACCTTAACACCATAATCCTTCACAAGTTCTAAAACACCCTCCCGCAAAATCGGCCGAGGTGCAGCCAGCAATTCCGAAAAGTCGGATTGCAGCCGTGAGAAGTCTAAAGCCCTGATCATCTGCTTCACCGGGCCAATGCCACCGGCCGGCATGGACAGGCTCTTATACCCCAAAGCAATCAAACACAGCGCCTGTATCGGATGGCTCGCCGCTTCCCCACAAATCGACACGGGCACATTCAACCGCGCGCAGGTCTCACGCACCTGTTTCAGAAACCGCATGACGGGCCGCGACACAAAGGGATAGCGCTCAGACACATGCGGAGTCATCCGGTCCGCAGCGTTGAAGAATTGCATCATGTCATTCGTTCCAATCGAAACGAAGTCGACCTCTCCTCTCAAATCTTCCAGCGCAAAGGCAAAGGCCGGCGTTTCCAGCATCGCCCCGACTTTGACCGATCGCGGCGTCCCGGCTTGCCTCGCTTGGCTGTGCGCCAACTCCTTCTCGAGCAACTCGCGCGCCGCGCGATATTCCCGCGCGCTCGTCACCATCGGAAACATCAAGGTCAGATCGCGCCCATCGGCCGCCCGCACAAGTGCCCGCAATTGCCGCCGGAACAGCCCCGGATGGTCAAGCGCAAACCGAACTGAGCGCCAGCCAAGCGCGGGGTTTTCCTCGCGCCCATCATTCAGGTTCGGCAGCATCTTATCCCCACCGAGATCAACTGTGCGAAAATAGACCGGTCTGTCGCCCGCGCCCTCAAGCACTTTCTCATAGAGCGCAATCTGATCACCAACCTTGGGCAGCGTATCCGACATCAGGAACTGAAACTCGGTCCTGAACAGTCCAATCCCATCCGCGCCCGTGCTCGCCAGATGGTCCAGATCAATCGCCAGTCCCGCATTCAGCATCAGGCGAACCTCATGCCCATCCACTGTCTCTGCCGGTTTCCCACGCAGAGCCGCATAAACCGCCTGACGCTCTCCACGCAGCGTGCGCCGCGTTTCAAAGGCGCGCAACAGGTCTTCATCCGGGCGCAAATGCACGCGCCCGTCTTCGCCATCAACAATGATCGGATCACCGCGCGCGACCTGTGTCAGTAGACCTTCAAGACCACCAATCGTCGGAATCCCAAGACCCCGCGCCACAATCGCGGCATGACTGGAGGCCGCAACCTCTTCCAGCAAAATGCCCGCAAGTCCAGATCGCCCGTATTCCAACAGTTCCGCTGGGCCGAGCCGCCGAGCCACCAAAACCTCAGGCCCCTGGCCCTCTTCATTCATGCTGACCGTTTCAGATCCCGCCAGAACGCGCAGCAAGCGATTATCGAGATCTTCCAAATCATGCAGCCGCTCGCGCAGATATGGATCTTTGACTTTCTCAAACCGTGCACGGTGCTCACGCCGGGACCGATCCAGAGACGCTTCCGCCGTTAGCCCCCCCCGTATGCCCTCAAACAATTTCTCCTGCCAGCTCATATCCGATGCCAGCAGTTTATACGCCTCAATCACCTCACGCGGCTCGCCCCACAGGCCGCCAATCTCTGAGGCCAGAATCCGGTCAATAGAGAGATGCAATTCCTCAATCGCGCTCTCCAGACGATGCTCTTCACGTTCAACATCCTCAGCAAAGAATTTCGCCGCCGGGATAACAGGGTCATGCAGACGCACCTGCCCCATGCCCAAACCATCGCACAGGACCCGTCCGCGGAGATTCACCGCCCGACCCGCCTTCGCCGCTTCGCTCTGCTCCGGTCCACCATCGCTCGCGATCACAATCTCGGCCAAGACCATCGCAATTGTTTGCAGGCTATCGATCTCATCGTCCTGATAAATGCGCTGCACCTGGTTCTGCACCGTCAGAACGCCGGACACCCGCCCGCCGCGCAGGATCGGTACACCCAGAAACGCATTATACGGGTCTTCTCCCGTCTCAGGGCGATAGGAAAAATTCGGGTGACGCGGCGCATCCTGAATCGAGAGCGGCTGCGCCGTCATCGCAATCTGACCGACCAGTCCCTCATCCATGGCCAGAAACGTCCTGTGCACCGCATCCTGACGCAGGCCCTCCGTCGCCACCAGTTCCAGCCGATCATCCGTCGTGCGCCGATAGATGGAGCAGACATCCGCGACCATTGTCCCGGCAATCAGGCGCACAATCTGCTTCAACCGCGTCTCTGTATCGAGATCAGCAGCCATAACCGCGCGCAGGCGGTTCATTAGAAGCCGGGGGATTGAAAAACTGTCAGGCATGGTGCCCGTCCACTTGGCAGACGCGCTTACTCAGCGTCAAGGTCAAAAGCGGTATGAAGCGCTCGAACCGCAAGTTCTGTATAGTCCGCATCGATCAACACAGAGATTTTAATCTCACTTGTCGAAATCACATCAATGTTGATGCTTTTCGCCGATAAAGCCCCGAACATGGTCTCTGCAACCCCGGTATGGCTCTTCATACCAACCCCGATGACAGAAACCTTTGCGACATCACCGGCAACATCCATTCTTTCAAATGCAACCTCATCCGGATTGGCCTCCAGCGCCTCACGCGCCTTCGCAGCATCCGCGCTGGTACAGGTAAACACCATATTGGCCCGGCCTTCGCCACGCGCATCGGCCTGGACAATCATGTCGACATTGACGCCTGCTTTGGCCATCAGCGTGAAGAGCCGCGCCGAGGTGCCCGGCTTATCTTCCATCCCGAAGAGCGTAATCTTGGCCTCATCGCGTGAGTAGGTGACACCGTTTACGATTTGCTTTTCCACAATCTCTTCCTCGCTACAGACCAAAGTGCCTGGATTATTGTCGCCCGGCTTCGCAAAACTGGACAGGACGCGAACCAGAACGCCGTGATTCATGGCTAGCTCAACCGATCGCGTCTGCAAAACCTTCGCCCCAAGGGACGCCATTTCCAGCATCTCTTCATAGGAAATTTTTTCTAGCCGCGTCGCTTGCGGGACGATGCGCGGGTCAGTCGTATAAACCCCATCGACATCGGTGTAGATATCACATGTTTCAGCGCCGAGGGCTGCTGCCACCGCCACGGCTGTCGTATCCGAACCACCTCGCCCTAGCGTCGAAACGCGCCCGTCATCCGTCACGCCCTGAAAGCCTGCGATTACAGCGATCTCGCCGCTATCAATCGCCGCGCCCAACCCGCTCTCTTCATCAAATCCATCAATCCGCGCGGCCCCATGGCCCTCGCGCGTGTTCATCCGCATCTGCCAACCAAGCCAGCTACGCGCTTTATGCCCGCGTTTACGCAGCGCCAGCGCCAGCAGCCCGCTCGTCACCTGCTCACCAGAGGCAACAACAACATCATATTCGTCGTCAAAAGCATCACCGGAAACGCCGTCACCTGCAGCCCCCTTGGCCAGCTCAACGAGCTTGTTCGTCTCACCCGCCATAGCAGAGACGATGACCGCCATCTTATCACCCTGCGCCGCACGCGCCGCAACAAGATCCGCGACATGCGCGATCCGCTCAAGGTCAGCCACCGAAGTGCCGCCGAATTTCAGAACAGTGCGCGCCATTGCCGCTTCGCTTATGCTCCCCATCTCATCCATATAGAGTCTGCAGCGCCTCATAGGCTGCGAAAGCGAAAACCGCAATCAGGAAGGCTGATCAAATGGCCCAATCTGCGACGAAACCTCTGGAAACACCGACCACACCCACAATTGACGCCGATGAGGTTCAAAAGTTCACAGACATGGCTGCTGAATGGTGGGACCCGAAGGGCAAGTTCAAACCGCTGCACCGCTTCAATCCCGTTCGACTCGGTTTCATCCGCGACACGGTCGAAGCCCATTTCGAGCTCGATTCCAAACGCCGCGCGCCCTTCACAGGGCTGCGCTTCCTCGACATTGGCTGCGGCGGAGGCCTCGTCAGCGAACCGATGGCCCGACTCGGCGCCGAGATGGTCAGCGTCGACGCCAGCGAAGCCAATATCAAAACCGCGATGACGCACGCAGCTGAAACCGGCATCAAGATCGACTATCGCGCTGGCACCGTCGAAGCCCTTATCGAAAGCGGCGAGCCGCCATTCGATGTTGTCCTGAATCTCGAAGTCGTCGAACACGTCGCCAATCCGGCGCAGTTCCTGTCGCAGTGCGCCAGCCTCGTGAAACCCGGCGGCCTGATGATTGTCGCCACCATCAACCGCACAACCAAAGCCTATGCGCTCGCCATTGTCGGCGCGGAATACGTGCTTCGCTGGCTGCCCCGCGGCACGCATGAGTTCGACAAGCTGGTCAAACCGACCGAAATCGAAACCGCGCTGAAAGGCTCCGGCATGCTGGTCGGCGCGCCTCAAGGCGTCAGCTTCAACCCAATCATGGATGAATGGCGTCTCTCCAAAGACACCAAGGTCAACTATATGATGGTCGCCACCAAACCGCAGGCTGCGAAATGACCCCCCTCCCCTCACCTCAAGACGTGCTCAACTATTGGCTCGGTGAGGCCACAAACGACGCCGAAGCGGCGGACGCAAAAATGAAGCTCTGGTTCGAAAAATCCGCAGCCACCGATGCCGACATCGCCGAACATTTCCTCGACCTCATGGCTCCACTCGCGAACGGCCTAGCGCAAGAATGGGCAGACCAAGGCCTAAGCCACCGCCTCGCCGCCATCATCGCCCTCGACCAGTTCAGCCGAAACCTCTTCCGCGACACCAAACACGCCTTTGCTAGCGATCCGCTCGCGCTCAGCCTGACCAAAGATGCTCTCTCAAAAGGCGAAGAAACAGGGCTAAGCGAAGTCGAACGCATCTTCCTCTACCTACCGCTCGAACACTCCGAAGACATGGCCGACCAAGACCTATCGGTGCAAAAATACACAGACCTCGCCCAAGACGCCCGCCCAGCCTTCAAAGCGCTGTGCGAAAACACCCTCGACTACGCCATCCGCCACCGCGACGTCATCGAACAATACGGCCGCTTCCCGCACCGAAACGCCATCCTAGAGCGCCCCAACACAGAGGCGGAAACAGAATACCTCAGCCAACCGGGCGCGGGCTTTTAAGTCTAGGCATAAAGTCTGACAGCCGGAGGCTTTTAGCGCATTGCATTCCCCGCGCTAATCACTAGGTTGCCGCGACATCGAAACACAAGCTCACACAGGCAAGATTTTCCCATGGCAGAGACCTATGACGTCGTCATTATCGGGGGTGGCCCCGGCGGATATAACTGCGCCATTCGCGCGGGCCAGCTCGGCCTTAAGACCGCGTGCGTTGAGATGCGCGACACGCTCGGCGGCACCTGCCTGAATGTCGGCTGCATCCCGTCCAAGGCGCTGCTCCACGCATCCGAGGCCTACGCCGCCGCCAAGAACGATTTCGCCGACATGGGCATCAAAGTCTCCGGCCTTGAAGTTGATCTGAAACAGATGATGGCGCAAAAGGCTGATGCTGTGGACGGCCTGACCAAAGGCGTCGCGTTTCTGTTTAAGAAAAACAAAGTCGATCACATCCAAGGCAAGGGCAAAATCACCGGCCTAGGCCAGGTCGAAGTCACCAGCAAAGACGGCAAAACCCAGACCCTCAGCGCGAAAAACATCGTCATCGCCACCGGCTCAGAGCCCTCCACCCTACCCGGCATCGAAATTGACGAGAAACGCGTCGTCTCCAATACGGGCGCGCTGTCGCTCACTGAAATCCCGAAAAAGCTCGTCCTCATCGGCGCTGGCGTCATCGGCCTTGAGATGGGCTGCGTCTGGGCACGCCTCGGCTCAGAGGTCACCGTGATCGAATATCTCGACCGCATCCTGCCGGGCGCAGACCCTGAAATCGCCAAAGACGCCCAGCGCACCTTCAAAAAACAAGGCCTTACCTTCAAGCTCGGCACGAAAGTCACCGGCGTCGAAAAGCTCAAAACCAAGCTCAAACTCACCCATGAACCCGCCAAGGGCGGTGACGCCGAAAGTATCGACGCCGACATCGTCATCGTCGCGGTCGGGCGCAAACCCTACACAGACGGCCTCGGCCTCGAAAACGTGGGCGGCACGACTGACAAGCGCGGCGTCATCACTGTCACCGACGGCCACTTCAAAGTCGCTGACGGCGTCTGGGCGATTGGCGACTGCATTCATGGCCCCATGCTCGCCCACAAGGCCGAGGATGATGGCGCAGCCGTCGCCGAGCTCATCGCGGGCAAAGCCGGGCATGTCGACTACAACCTCGTCCCGTCCGTGGTCTATACCAGCCCCGAAATCGCCTGGGTCGGCCAGACCGAGGATCAGCTGAAAGAGGCCGGCATCAAGTACAAAAAGGGCAAATTCCCCTTCATGGCCAATTCCCGCGCCCGCACCAATCATGAGACGGAAGGCTTCGTGAAAATCCTCGCCGAAGAGGGCACAGACCGCATCCTTGGCGCGCACATGATGGGCATCGGCGTCGGCGAAATGATCGGCGAAATCTGCGTCGCCATGGAATTCGGCGCCTCCTCAGAAGACGTCGCCAGAACCAGCCACGCCCACCCCACCATGAGCGAAGCCATCCGCCAGGCGGCAATGGGCGTAGAAGGCTGGACGATGCAAGCCTAGCCGGTCCGCGTTGGCGGATCATTTGATCCAATGGATCAAATGAAGGCGTGGGCTGCCCCGGCAGGGGCGCCTGTGATCTTTTCACTTCGCGAAAATCATTAGCGGCCTGCCGCCCTCATCCTGACCGAAGCGCCGCCCTCCAACTTGATTGGAGGGTCGAAGGACGCTCAGGATGAGCCTCCCAATCCAGCCAATTTCTCCCGCAAATGCGCTTCCAACCGCTCAGCCTTCTCTACGTTGAAAGTCGACCCAGCCTGACGAAACACCTCAAGCGCCCCACGCACCGCCTCAAGACCAGCTTCCAATCTGACCCGCGGATTATCTCCCTGATCCGCCATCGCTTCAAACCGCAAAGCCAAATTCTCCTGAGTCAACGCCCAATCCATAGGCGCTGCATCACGCGTGCGAACCTCCAGAGCCGCGCGGTACGCCCCGACCGCATCCTGCAACGCGCCCTCTTCACCACGCTCCCCAAG
>JBCBCO010000220.1:0-1967 GCA_038630445.1 Pseudomonadota bacterium
GCCAGCCAATGATCACGAATATGCCTGACCGGAAAATAATCTTCCGA
The DNA here is from genome assembly GCA_038630445.1 of Pseudomonadota bacterium. Lineage (GTDB taxonomy): Bacteria > Pseudomonadota > Alphaproteobacteria > Caulobacterales > Hyphomonadaceae > Henriciella. The sequence continues at coordinate 48 of JBCBCO010000220.1, forward strand.
AACAAAGTGTCTTCGCCTTTGCCAGCCGGGCGAAACACCTCTTCCTGGCGAAAGTGCCGGTCTTCATGTGATGCAGTGCATGACTGCGTTGCCACCCGCGATACGGCACCAGGATCGCCCCATGGACGAGAATACCGACAATCGTGTTCACGCTGCGATTGCTCGAGAATGAGCCATGGCCGGCGTCATGGCCAATGACGAAGAGCGACCAGAGCATTGTTCCGATCAGGAAGATGACCGGCCATTCGATATACCAGGCCGAGGTTTGGCTCAGAACAAGATAAAGAGCGGCAATGATCGTGAGATCGAAGACAAGATAAGCAAAGGATCGCGCCATGCTGGGCTGAAAGCAACGGTCTGGAATAGCGGCGCGCAGGTCCTGCGTCGTGAAAGGAAGGTCAGAGGCTGACATGGAAACTCTACATTTTTGGCAGTGGGGACGCTCCTCCATAGCTTAAAATTTGACGCAACGTGTTAACGCCTGGGTAATAATTTCAAAAATGCCAATTTCGCGTCCGTCGGCGTGGGCCTTGCAGAACCGTTTGTGAAACAGACTGACAGACAGTCTTGCCCGATGGGGTGACGAAAGCTACGAAGCACCCCATATCTAAAACGGCGCGGCACCGCGCGTCGTTCAATATGGAGACAGGATGTCAAAAGAAGAAATCATCGAGTTTAACGGCACGATCGTTGAACTTCTGCCCAACGCGACATTTCGCGTGAAGCTGGAAAATGATCATGAGATCATTGGGTACACAGCGGGCAAAATGCGTAAGAACCGCATTCGGATCCTCACTGGGGATAAAGTTCTGGTCGAAATGACCCCATACGATCTGACCAAAGGTCGGATCACTTATCGCTTCAAATAGGCTGCTCGCCTTGAGCGATGTAAAGGTCCCCGATGGATTTGAGCGCCACTTTCGGCGCTCCGGACTGACCGACCCTTGGGAACCACTCTATTCTCGAAAATTCGAAGACCGCTTGCAAATGGGCCTGGTCCTCGCCGAGCAGCATTGCAATTCACGTGGGCTAGTGCATGGCGGGCTGATCGCCGCTCTGTCTGACAATGCGATGGGATTGTCATGTGTGTTCGCTCTGACCGCGGCGGGGCGTGACTTCAAAGGTGGCCTTGTGACTGTGTCACTCGGGACAGATTATCTTGGCAGTGCAAAGCTCGGAGAGTGGCTCCTGATCGACCCTGAAGCGGTCAAAGTGGGGGGATCGATTTGTTTCGCGAGAGCGATCATCCGCAGCAATGACACCCCAGTCGCGATGGCGAATGCGACGTTCAAAATCCTATGACAAAACTGATCTTGGCGAGCGCCAGCCCGCGGCGACAACAGCTATTGGCGCAAATCGGGGTGACGCCTGACGGTATTTCGCCGGCTGACATCGATGAAACGCCTCATTCAGGGGAAGCACCGCGTCCTTATGTGCGGCGGATGGGGCTGGAGAAAGCGCGCGCTGTGCATGTTGATGGGCAGTTTACCGTCGCCGGCGACACTGTGGTGGCGCTAGGACAGCGCATTTTGCCAAAAGCTGAGACCGATGATGAAGTTGCAGCCTGTCTTGAATTGCTATCAGGGCGCGCGCATCAGGTCATGACCTCGGTCGTTGTGTGTGGTCCGGATGGAAAAGTTGCGGAGCGCCTGAGCTCAACGCGGGTGCAGGTGAAGCGCCTCTCTCAACCTGAAGTAAAAGCCTATTTGCAAAGCCAAGAAGGGATCGGCAAAGCAGGCGGATACGCGATCCAGGGCCGGTTTGGGGCTTATATCAAGCAGATCAGCGGCAGTTATACTGGCGTCATGGGCTTGCCTGTCTATGAGACCGCGCAACTGCTAAACGGTTTGGGCTATCGATTGTAGAAATCGAACTCGATCTGATACTCTAAATGGCCGTCTCCCATAGAGAGGTCATAAT
>JBCBCO010000221.1:0-1884 GCA_038630445.1 Pseudomonadota bacterium
GTGACGCTTCACACAGACAGCACCTATGTCAAAGACGGCCTGACCAAGTGGATTCATGGCTGGAAGCGCAATGGCTGGAAAACCGCCGCCAAGAAACCGGTGAAGAACAAGGACCTTTGGCAAGCCTTGGAAACCGCCTGCGCGCGCCACGAGATCAAATGGGTCTGGGTCAAAGGTCATGCCGGCGATGAAGGCAATGAAAAGGCTGATGAGCTGGCGCGCTTGGGCGCAGAAGAGGCCCGCGAGGCATAACGCGCCCGCAAGGCATAACACGATTGTGAGCTCGCCGCGCGGCGCGGCATGATAGAAAACGATCTCAGACCTTAGGAGATCCTCCCCATGAAACTTTTGATCGCCGCGTCGGCGGCTGCTTTTCTAGCTGCGTGTGGTCAAGCGGCCGTCCCGGCTTCAGAACGCGCTGCGGTAACGGCTCCAGCCACGGATACGAAAGTCCTCGCTGTGATGAGCTATGCCGACTGGTGCGGCAGCTGCAAAGCGCTCGATCCCAAAGTCAAAGCGGTGCAAGCCGCCACAGCGTTCGAGGGCGTAGAGTTTGCCCTCATCGATTATACAAGCCGCGATGCCGATGCCTTCTTTGCAGATGCCGAAACTCTCGGCGTTGCAGAGACCATGCGCGCGACCTTCCCGGACAAAATCAAAACCGGGCGTCTCTATCTGGTGAACCTGGACACGGGCGACGTGATTTCAACGATCGACAAATCCATGGATGAGGCTGCGATTACAGCGGCGATCACCGCTGCAAGCGAAATGTCTTAATTTTTTTTCGTTCCTTTGTCAGGAAATCCTCTTTCCATTCGTCTTGTTGACAGATGCTGCACTGACGCAGGATCTTGAACACAAGACCTCTGAAGGGAGGATACACTTATGGCTAAATTTGTTTTGATGCTGCCCCACGCCCCAGACCGCTACACCAAGCTTGGTGAAGCTGAGTTTATGGAGCTGATGAAAGACTATATCGGCTGGGTCGAGGACATGAGCGCAAAAGGAAAGTTTGAAGGCGGCGAGAAGCTGCTCGATGAAGGCGGTAAGATCATTACCAACACATCGGGCAATATCGAAGTCCATGACGGCCCTTTTGCCGAGGCAGCAGAAATTCTTGGCGGTTACATGGTCATCAATGCCGAGGATTATGATGAGGCGGTCGAGATTGCGCGTTCGCATCCTCATATGAAGCATAATGAGACCATCATCATTCGTCAGACAGACGCGTCTGCAGACTGATGAGCTTGCCGAGTCAAACGCACAAATTGCTGGATGAAACCATCCGGCGGGAGCGAGGCTGGTTGATTTCCAGCCTCGTCTCCAAGTTCGGCCCCGGCAAAGTCGATCTGGCCGAAGACGTCGCGCAAGACGCCATCGTCAAAGCGCTGGCAACCTGGCCCTTTAAGGGCATTCCCGACAATCCACGCGCCTGGCTTCGCCGCGTCGCCGGCAATGCAGCGATTGACCGCGTCCGCCGAAACGCACGCGAACTTGGCGTCGACGAAGATTGGGATTTTGGCAGTGTCGAGGATGATGTCATCACGCCATCATTAAGTGACCCAGAACTCGACTTGATGGTGCTTTGCTGTGACCCAGCCCTGGAACCGAGAGACCAGCTTTTCCTCGCGCTGAAAACCGTTTGCGGGTTCACCGCGGTTGAAACCGCCGCCCTGTTCTTCATGCAAGAAGACGCGCTGTCCCAGCGCCTATCGCGCGCCAAGCGGAAGCTGAAATCCCAATCCGGAGACCTTGCGCGCTTTCCGACCCGGTTCGCGCTGAAAGCCCGATTGCCGCAACTCTTGAAAGTGATCTATTTGATGTTCGCCTGGGGCTACTTGCCACGGCGCGGCGATCAGCTGTTTCGCGAAAACATTTGTCGTG
>JBCBCO010000222.1:0-1591 GCA_038630445.1 Pseudomonadota bacterium
CAACCGGCGGCTTCCAAACTTGTTAGTTTCTGCAAGCAACCGTTTCGCCAGCGGAATTGGTGCAGGTGACGTTTGCATCTGCCCCTTCCTGCGCATTGTAGGTCACGTCCGCTTCAAGCATGCCGCCTTGCGTATTGGTGGCGGTCAGGTCGCGATCGGCGGCATATCCATCTTCACGCGTATAGGACGTTTCAGACCCGCTCTGCACTGATCCATTCTCGCTAACGAACGCTGCTTCTGAGCTATTGCCGAGAACGAACCCTGTTTCCTGATTGTAAGCAGTTGCGCGATCAGAATTGACTTCGCCATATTCTCCGGCAACGGCAAGATCCGTAGCGCGTCCATAGTCGAGACCACTTTCTTGAGAATAAGTGCCGCCGCCTTCAGTCACGAATGCACCGTAGTCACCCATGGCGATGGTCGCTCCCGACCGAACAGCATTGCCGTTTTCATCCACCGTGAAAAGGGCATTTCGCTCTGCGAAACCGCTTTCAGATTCAGCGTATCCATCGATACTGCGCTGGCCAGATCCATCTGGATTGAGCTGGCTGTTTAGCGTGCGAGCCCCCTCGCCATATTGAGTCAGCCCGTAAGCGCCTGCCTCACGGCTGAACGATCCGTCTTCACCAAATTCAGACACAGACCCACGCGCTGCTGCGTTGCCGTTTAGCCCTCTGATGGCAGATGAAGACCCGCAAGTCTGACCGCCTTCAACTTGGGCGCAGCCGCGCGCCCGGGCACCGCGTCGGCCCTCTGGCCCGCTCACCGCTGAAACGACCCCGCGATCACTGCGCGCTTTCACCCGCCCGCTCTGCGCATCCGCGGTCATCGCTGTTGTCATAACGAGGAGCATCGCGCTGCCGAGGGCCGCTGTGACCCCGATGTTAAGAGTTGGGGATTTGAGAGTAAGCATTTTTCTACACCTTTCAGGTATCTAAAAGTTGCGAGCTGCCTTCTTGGCGGCCCGATGAGATGAAATTTGAAGGTGCGCCGTTACACGGTGATGTCGGAAAAACCGGAAGATGTTTCATTCTGTTTCAAGCCAACCGCTTGGAAATGACTTGAAATCGTTCTCGGGATTTTAGACCGCAGCGGACCAGGTTAGATTGCGGTCAGAGGACAAGGAACGAGAGATGGAAAGTTCAAAAGGCCGAATTTTGGTGGTGGACGATGACGTCGAGTTGCGCGGCCTCTTACAACGTTACTTAAGCGAGAACGGCTATAATGTGCGCGCTGTGCCTGATACAAAAGCGATGGATCGGCATCTGCAGCGTGAACCGTATGATGCCATGGTGCTCGACTTGATGATGCCGGAAGAAGATGGCCTAACTGCGTGTCGCCGACTTCGGGCGGCGGAAGAGACCATCCCCATTATCATCCTCACGGCCAAAGGTGACCCGATCGACCGCATAATTGGGATTGAAATGGGCGCAGATGACTACCTTGCGAAACCGTTCGAGCCGCGTGAGCTCTTAGCGCGCTTAGGCGCTGTGTTGCGGCGCACCGGCACGAATGGCGCAATGGCAGGTGCGGGAAAGACGATCCGGTTCGGGCCTTATGCCCTGGACATAGATGCCATGAAATTAACTTG
>JBCBCO010000223.1:0-1409 GCA_038630445.1 Pseudomonadota bacterium
ATTGGCCTGCTGCGAGCGGTCAGAGGTTTGGCGGTATGGTCGACCTGCGCACGGGTGACTTCCTGCACTATTCAAAGCGAACAGCGACCGAAGGACTGACACCTGGGACGAGTGCCCGTGTCGCGCTTGATGACGTGCGTGAAGCTGTTGACCCGTCTGCTCTGGAAGAGCTGGAAGAGGGCAGTGAGATGGCGCTCGAAATGCTCCCGAAGGTCGATAAACAAGCCTTCCTTGAAGGCCATATGACCCCCATCGTTTTCGGAACGGCACTCCGTCATTTCGGGGTTGGAGAATTACTGCAAACGCTCGAAGAGTTCGCGCCGCCACCACGCCCGCAAGACTGCGAGAAAAAGGGCGCGGATCATAAGGTTGAGCGCGATGATAAAGGCGTTGCAGGTTTCGTCTTCAAGATCCAAGCGAACATGGACCCAAACCATCGCGACCGTGTCGCCTTTCTCCGGCTTGTCTCCGGTGAGTTCAAACGTGGCATGCGCCTCAAGACGGCCGAGGGTAAGCAGCTGAATATCCACAATCCGATGATGTTTCTCGCGCAGGATCGTGAGATCGCTGAAACCGCTTATGCGGGTGATGTGATCGGTGTGCCGAACCATGGGCAATTACGCGTTGGCGATAGTTTGAGCGAAAGTGGCGATATCAAATTCGCGGGTATTCCGAATTTCGCACCGGAAATTCTGCGCCGAGCCCGACCGACTGATCCCATGAAAGCCAAACACCTTCGCAAAGCACTGGAAAGCTTGTCAGAAGAGGGCGTCACCCAGCTTTTTATCCCTGCAATCGGGTCTGATATGATTGTCGGCGCAGTCGGCGCGCTTCAGATTGAGGTTATGGCGGAGCGCATGGTGACGGAGTATAATCTGGACGTTACTTTTGAGCCTGCGCCTTACAATGTCGCCCGCTGGATTAGCGGTGATGAAGACACGCTCAAGGCCTTCCTGGACAAGAATAAGTCGGCCAGCGGCACCGATCTCGACGGGGCTCCGGTATATCTTGCCAAGAATGCGTGGGATGTGGGTTATGCGCAGGAAAAGAACCCTGATTTGCGGTTCACGACGACAAAAGAACGGTCTGTCTGAAGCGTCTAATCAAAGACAGGATTGAACCAGCGCTCATAGGCTTTCCAACCGCCAACTGAGCCGGTTGTAATCTTGCTGCGGATTTGCGCGAAGCTGGCCGTTGAAACAGTTGCACTCGACAAGTCACTGATACTCAAATCTGGCGCTGGCAGACCAAGGAATTGCATCATAGCATTCACTTCTGTTTGGGGCGATTGCGCTAAATCCTCATAATTCAGGCGATAGATCCTGTCTGGAAACATCCCGCACCAATCAGCCATCATCTTTTCGTGTGCGGATAGATAAGCCTCTGCGTTTTGAAGCGAATGACGCCAT
>JBCBCO010000224.1:0-1268 GCA_038630445.1 Pseudomonadota bacterium
GGGAACCATCGCGCGGTGATGTCCTTCTCAAAGTCGCGCTCTTGAATGATGAGGCCCGTCTCTACAGACCTCAAACCAATATGGCGGGTGAGCGCGTTTTCATCGACTTGACCGAGCAAGGCGTAAACCCGGACGAAAAAGACGTCGATCGCTACATTCAGGGGGCCAGGGATCGCGACAGAGATCTCTGGATCATCGAGATTGAAGATCGGGACGGCCGCCACTTTCTAACAGAGCCCGTTGAGACCCTGTCATAGCGGTTTATCGGCCTCAGTAACGTTCTGTTAATGCGACATCGCGGAGATAGTCATGTAAAGGATTCGGTTATGTTGTTCCTGTTAAATAACGACATTGTGGAACTGAGTGTTCCTGAAGCTCATCTTGGGGCGCGGTGGCGCGCTATGGGGTGCGGGAATCCACATGATCTTCGGGCGCAGGACGCGATCGACTTCGTCCGTGACCGGGTCTCGCGTGCCCTTGGCTCTGGGCGCAGCCTGAGCGAAAGCGAACTCAAAGACTTTGCGGCTCTGATCATTACGAAAACCGGCGCGAACAGCATTGTCCTGACGCCGCGCGCCGATGGATCACTGAACCCGCGCTTGCAGGACGTGCCCCGTCTGGTGTTGGAAACGTATAAGCGTGGTGCTGACAATGAAAACGCAGCGACAGCGTCTCGAATTGAGGCCTGACAGCATTCTGTTTCTTGGAACCGGCTGCAAAACTTATTAGGTCAGCGTCAGATTAAATCACAGGCAAAGTCCTAATGTCCTTTTCTCTCTCGCAACAAGCCGACAGACGGCGCACGTTTGCTATCATTTCTCACCCGGATGCCGGTAAGACGACACTGACGGAGAACCTGCTGCTGGCTGGCGGTGCGATCCGGGCTGCGGGCGAGGTTGCTGCGCGTGGTGAACGCCGGAGGACAACGTCAGACTGGATGAAGATTGAGCGCGATCGCGGCATTTCGGTCAGTGCGTCGGTCATGACATTTGAGTATCAAGGCAATGTCTACAATTTGTTGGACACGCCGGGTCACGAGGATTTTTCAGAAGATACGTACCGTACACTGACTGCGGCCGACTGTGCCATCATGGTGCTGGATGCGGCCAAAGGCATTGAGCCACAGACATTGAAGCTCTTCGAAGTCTGTCGGATGCGCGATATTCCGATCGTGACCTTCATCAATAAAATGGACCGTGAAGCCCTAGATCCGCTGGAACTGCTCGACCAGATTCAGGATCAGTTGCAGCTTGATACCGCACCGCTTT
>JBCBCO010000225.1:0-902 GCA_038630445.1 Pseudomonadota bacterium
TTCAATCTCTTTCGATCGCCGCTCGCCAAGCGCGGCTGGGCCAATCTGGAATAAGATCTTGGCCACATCAGGCGAACGGACGGCACGGGTCCATTCCAGATAAGACGCTTTCAGGCGCGCCAGCGGCGCGGCGTCGAGGTCGACGGTCTCGATGGCTCTTTCAATCGCGGTGCGGGACTCATGCTCGTAGAGCGCTTCGATGATGTCGAGCTTACTTGCGAAGTGATGATACAAAGCACCCTTGCTCAATCCGGTATCGGTCAGGATTTGCTGCGTCGTCGTCGCCTCATAGCCACGCGTCAGGAATGAGGCCCGAAAGGCATCTAAGAGTTTTTGCCGGGTTGTGTCGGAGCGTTGTTTCTGAGTCGCCATGATCCCCCTTTACAGATCTCTTTAAAAATGTAAACAAACCGACGGTCGGTATATAAGGAGACGTGAATATGGCCCTGAATAAAGAAAGCCTCGACGCCATGATGCAAATTTGGAACACGACAGACGGTGCTGAGAAACGGCGCTTGGCGGAGGCCGCGCTCGAGCACAATGTTCACTTTGTTGACCCGAACCATAATATTATCGGTCGGGACGCGTTCCTAAAAATGGTTGATCAAGTGCAGGGCGAGATCCCGGGCGCCGTGTATTCGCAAGCCAGTGACGTGGATATGCAGAACAATTTCTGTCGCTACCACTGGGCCATTCACTTGAATGATGAATTGATCATGCCGGGCTTCGATGTGACCGAGATCAATGATGCCGGAAAGATCGTCAAAGTGATTGGGTTTTTTGGTATCTTGGATCGCGCTTAGCGTCCGCGCCGCGCGCGGAAGAAGTCTTTGAGCAATTGCCCCGCTTCCTCCGCGTGCGTCTGGTCTTGTTCGACTTCAGGACGCCAATGACAGGTCGGT
>JBCBCO010000226.1:0-855 GCA_038630445.1 Pseudomonadota bacterium
ATCTTCAGATCTCTCGGATTCAAACTGGGGGAAGAATCTTACAGATTCAAAGTGATGCCTTTCGGACTGAACATTGCTCCCAGAATGTTTACCAAGTTAGTGAACGTAGTGATCAAATGCTTACGACAAAAGAATGTGCTAGTGGTGAATTATCTAGACGATTGGTTAGTGTGGGGACAAACCAAAGTGGAGTGCGAAAGTGCAGTGAAAGAGACTTTACGGGAGATAGAGAGAAGGGGGTTCATAGTGAACCTAGAGAAATCGAGATTGATCCCTTCTCAGGACTTTCAGTGGTTGGGAGTTCAGTGGAATCTGGAGGAAGCCACTTTGGCTCTTCCAGACAAAATGAGAAGGAAAGCAAGCAATGCAGTGAGATCATTTTTGAAAAAGAAAAAAGTGACAAGGAGGTTCTTAGAGAAAATAATGGGACTCCTTCAGTTCTGTTCGATAACAGATCCGTGGTTGAAAGTCAGATTAAAAGACATAAACAAGTTTTGGCTCAAATCAGCTTGCAACAGGCTAAGGGACAAGTCTCAGATGCTGAGACACAAACTGAAAGTAGCATTGTCTCCATGGAACAAAACGAAAGCGTTTCGGAGGAAAACCAAGCTGAATCCTGGGCCAGTGACACACATAGTTCATACGGACGCCTCCAAGTGGGGTTGGGGGGGTCATTCGGACGAACAGACAACGTTCGGGAAATGGTCAGCAGTAATGAGCAAGTGTCATATCAACTTCCTGGAACTTCGAGCAGCGGACTTAGTCCTGAGAAAATTCAATCCGCCTCGAGGGTCTCACATCAAATTAGTGATGGACAATTCGACAGCAGTGGCTTGCATAACAAGGGGGGGGGGG
>JBCBCO010000227.1:0-845 GCA_038630445.1 Pseudomonadota bacterium
CCCCCCCACAACACCCACCCCCCCCACCCTATTTGTCCCTGTTCCTGTCTTCAATACGTGTGCTCTTCCTATATAAAAAAAAAAAAAAAAAAAAAAAAAAAAAAAAAAAAAAAAAAAAAAAAAAACTAGAAAATTCTTATCAGAATTGCACCGCCCGGAGACGCGCTGCGCGTAGCGCGAAAACTATGCATTTTATCAAAAAATTTTATTGAACAAAAAAGCTTTAGAATCAAAAAGTACCTACTAGGCACCCTCAAAAATGCAAAAAAACAAATTTTGAAAAAAATCAATTTTTTTCGAGACGCGCAGCGCGTTGCGCCAAAACTATGCATTTTATCAAAAAATTTTATTGAACAAAAAAGCTTTAGAATCCAAAAATACCCCCTAGACCCACTCAAAAATGCAAAAAAAGCAATTTTGAAAAATTTCGATTTTTTGCGCGACGCGACGCACGTAACTCAAAAACTATGCATTTTATCAAAAAATTTTATTGAACAAAAAAGCTTTAAAATAAAAAATTACCTACTGGGTGGCCTCAGAATTCCAAAATTCCCAAAATTAGAATTTTTTTTTCGGTTAACCGGACTTAACAACAACCGGAAATTGAGTTACGGTCATGAAACTCAAACTCGATCTGCTATGAGAGTGTCCGGACGTTGTCTGAAAATTTCGTCGCGATCGGTTAATATCTTCAACAAAAAAGTTAGGTCTTAACGGACAAAAACAGAAAAAAAAAAAAAAAAAAAAAACTAGAAAATTCTTATCAGAATTGCACCGCCCGGAGACGCGCTGCGCGTAGCGCGAAAACTATGCTTTTTTGTTCAATAAAATTATTTGATAAAATG
>JBCBCO010000228.1:0-814 GCA_038630445.1 Pseudomonadota bacterium
GCACAGAACGTGCAAGACTAGGCTCTTTTAGAGGCTTTGGCACAGAACGTGCAAGACTAGGCACTTTTATAGTGCGCTCCGAATTAAAACCTTGAAGAAAAGCCCTGATTCATAAGGTATTTAGTTTTTCATATTGTATTTAAGTTATTGTTATCCCATAAAATCGGGGGGATGTGTGGGGTTGGGGGTGTGGGGGATTGGGTGGGTGTGAGTGATTGGGGGTGGGGGGGGGGTCTCAATTTTATTAAGGAAATTCCTTTAAATATCGAACCCAACGAAAGTTGTGAAAAAGTTTCAAAACCTCAAAATTTGACCCAAAATCCCCATTGGTAATCGTCAAGTTGGGAGTCGATTTTCGAAAAACCGTCCTACCTGCTGTGATTTTGAAAAAAAAATTCTGGACTCCCAACTTCACCAAACTTTTAAACCCATAAGGATTTTGTTCTGCACAGCGAGCTCGTGTAGCGATTTAGGTATATACCTAAGCTACAATATATATAAGTTTCATCAAAATTGAAGGACCTTTTTGGATTCACTCACTCACTCACTCACTTCACTTCACTTCACTCACTCACTCACTTCACAACCAGCTGGAAAGGGGTCGACGCGCCTGGAGGGAAAACGGCTTGTGCACTCCGGCTTTCCCCTCTTCTCCCCCCCCCCCCCCCCCCCCCGACCGAAGATCGAAAGAGGCTTGGGCACAGAACGTGCAAGACTAGACACTTTTAGAGGCTTTGGCACAGAACGTGCAAGACTAGGCACTTTTAGAGGCTTTGGCACAGAACGTGCAAGACTAGGCACTTTTATAGTGCGC
>JBCBCO010000229.1:0-759 GCA_038630445.1 Pseudomonadota bacterium
GGTATGCTTTAACTGCTGTAAAACATGGGGGGGTGCGGCTAGATAGTAAGAAGGGAAGTCTAAAGTGGGAGGGGGGGTGGCTGTTTTGGCAGTGTGGTTGCTGATAAATTTTGAAAATTGGTCAAAATTAACGTATTGAACAGTTAAAGCATCATAATTCATATCCTAGAGCGGTTAAATCATAATAATTATGACTTTAAGCATTTGAATCATAAAAATGACTAACTTTTGTCTAAAAAGCCTTAGTAGAGACCAGGAGGGAGGGGGGCTACGGCTGGGTAGTAAAGAGGAAGGTCCTAAATGTGTGTGTGTTGTTGGGGGGGGGGGCTGTTTTTGCCAGTTGGTGATAAAATTTTGAATTTTGGTCAAAATCCAACGTATTGACCAGTTAAATCATAATAATTCATGTCATGGAACAGTTAAATCATAATAATGAGAAATTATGCAGTTTGGTTGATAATGAACTTTGAATTTTGGTCAAAATTCAACGTATTGAAAAATACCACAGAAGGGACGGGGGGGGGGGGGGGGGGCGTTTTGGCCGTTTGGTTGGTGATAGATTTTTAATTTTGGTCAAAATTTCCGGTGGAGGGGGGGGGGGGTCTATTCTGTGGTATTTTTGACATAAATGTGTTATAATTATGATTTAATTACTTAAATATATAAAATTATTATGATTAAACTGTTTCTGGAGACACTCAATACCATGAACTTTGACAAAAATTCAAAATTTATCAATAATTAAACTACCAAGACAGG
>JBCBCO010000022.1:0-24632 GCA_038630445.1 Pseudomonadota bacterium
GTCATGATGCAAGTGATTTTGAAGGGAAAGTCTAAAAGACCAGCCTTGCAGGGCTGATTTTTGCTTTCGCTTTATTGACGATCCTTATTTGGCGGACAATTGTAGTTGGACGTCATTTGAGGGTCGCCTGATTCTATGGAAATGGTCAGGGCAAGTTATGAAGCCGCAGATCTGATTAATCAGGCCGTCTCTGCAGAGGATGCAGTCCGCATTTTTACAGAGTACTGCACAGATTTGGGCTTTCCGACGGTCAGTATTGGGCAGACTGATTTGCGGTTGAGTGTTCCCGGTCGACCGCGTCAGTTTTCAAATATGCCGCAAGACTACCTTCTCCACCGCGCGGCGCAGGATACCAGTCGCTACGACCCAGGTTTGATCCTTGCGCGTCGGATCGTCCGCCCATTCACATGGGCGCAGGCCTATGATGTTGCTGATGACAAAGGCCGTCGGGTGGTTGAGGAATGCTGCGCGAATACGCATGCAGAGGGGCTGTTCTTCCCGATACACAGTCCGGACTTTGCCTCTGGATTTGCATCAATCGCTGCCGATCATGTTCCGGATGATCCGCGGATTATTGCCATGATCGGATTTGTAGCATCCTCAGCCTATAGCCGGATGACCGATTTTTTTGATTACGCCGCGGACCAGACCGAAGTCTGCCTTTCACCGCGCGAACGCGATGTTATCTACGGCGCATCTTATGGGCTGACGAATAAGGAAATCGCGCGAAGCCTCAAACTCTCTCCGGAAACTGTGAAAGATTATATGAGCAGCGCTCAGCGCAAGCTTGGGGCGCGGGATCGTGCGATGGCTGTTGCGCAGGCCATACGTCATCGACTTTTGCCGGCTTGATCGGCTGACTCCCCCATTCGGGGGGAGTGATATTTTTATGGCTGTGGTCCATCAATGTTTTGGGAAGGACGCGTCGCGGAGGCCCATAAAGCCAGCATGTATGAAAGTCAGCGGCTCGCCTTAGCTAAACCCCCTTCATCTCTACCCATTCGTCCAATGATGCGCGGTCAGTATAGAGCTCGTTGACGGGATCATCTTTGTCGGGGATGCCGACGGACATCCCGCACCAGACCATTTCGTGCTCATCGAGGTTTAGTGCGTCTTTCAGGCTCGGCCGTAAGATGCCCCAGCATTCCTGCATGCAGGTGCCCCAGCCGCGTTCTTCAGCGAGCAGCGCGAGGGTCTGCATCAGCATGCCAGTATGGCCCCATTGGCCGTGACCGACGCGCTCATCAAGGACGAAAAAGAGCGCAAGCGGGGCCTCAAAAAAGCGGAAATTGCGCGAAAACCACATCATGCGCGCCATCTTATCTTCGCGCGGGATACCGATCTTGCCGTACATTTCTTCACCCACGGCATAGCGGCGCGCTTTCTGGGCGTCTGTGATGTAGTCGGGATAGATTGGGTGGTCAGTGGCTTCTCCGCGAGGATTTTCGGCAAGTTTGGCCGCGGCCATGTCGATGATTTTTTGCTTTTCATCGCCTGCGAGCGCGATGACGCGCCATGGTTGGAGATTGCCGCCGGATGGTGCGCGGGACGCGTCTTTCAACCATTGCTCGACGTCGGCTTTGGGTAGCGGTGTATCCTTGAAAGCGCGGGTTGAGATGCGTTGTTTGACGGCGGCTGAAACGTCCATGGCGAGCAAGCTCCCTTAATTAGTTTTGAGTTCCAGCTTAGTCGCTCAGGGAGGAGCCGCTAGGGGTGCCGTGGGGGAGCTATTTAGCCAAGTAGAAGAAATACGACTGCGAAAAGTGATATTATTCCGACCACGAAGCCGATGACTCTCAAGAATGTGCGCCACTTCAAGCCCTGCTGGGCAAATGTCATTAGCCCATAGCCGCCAAAAGTGAGGAATAACCCTGTGACCGCGAAAAGTCTGCCGAGTTCATATGCTTCTTCAAAGTTATAATTGTCGTTGCTGATCCATATCCAAAAAGTTGCAAACAGGATTGATCCAATGAAGACGAGTATGGGGATTGCGAAGCCCTGAAAGACCCAAATTACGCCTTGTTTCAGCGTGTAGGGATACCACCGATAATCCGACATGACGTTCTTAATAGAGGTTTTATGCTACGATTGTCAGTGCTTTCGCTTCTGTTTTCGCATCGTGCTAATGGTCGTGCGTTCAGAAACGAAAGTGTGGGGCGAGGCCTTCTAACGCATATGTTAGGCGGTCATGACTAAAGTTAATACGGTCAGAAAAATCATAGCGGTTCCCTCAAAGTGTTCTCATTGCCTCTTTGCTACACTGAGAAGAAGCAGACGCCAGGCAAGTCTGCTCGTGGGAGATGGCGATGAGTATTTTTAGCAAGATGAAAGCAGGCGTTCTCGCGCTTGGTCTTGTGGGCTTGGCCGCGTGCGGCAGTGGTGTTGACCGCACGGCTGCCATGGAAGCTGAACTCATACAGCTAGCGGAGCAGGGCGATCAGGCAGGACGGTTATTTGTGTCCCTGAAAGAGCATCGACCCGAACTCTATGCGGAGTTTCTAAGCGTTGCGAATGAAGAGTTGAACAGGCTTCAATCAGCAAAACGCGCGGGATTTAAGGCCGGTGAACGGATGCGTCCTAAACTAATGATGGAGCTGTCTGAGGCGGTGAGTTCCGCAAGCGATGAGAATGTTGCAGAGATGATCAAGCTCGCTGGACGGACTTATCGCATGCTCGGCGCGCAGGATCCGCAAGAGTGCTATCGTAATCTTAGTGGTGAAGCACCAAAGGACATGAGCCTTTACGATCAAAATCTCCTCGATCAAGAAGTTGAATTGATGATCAGTATTTTTGAGGAAGGCCGGGTGTCGGGCGCTCGGGCGGCCAATCAAGCCGAAATCAATGCTTGGATCATGCCGATTGCACGCACGCAACCTGACCTGATTGAAGGCCTGGGCCTTCTAGGACGAAAGCGGGTGTCGGATTCCCAAGCCAAGCAGGCCTGCACAAGCATGACGAAGCTGATGAACAATCTTCAGCGGAAATCAGTTGAGCGGCGTGCGGTTCTGTTCCGCGGACTGTTGAAACTGGCAGAGCAGCAAAGCGTTGGGTGAGCGGGCTTTAACGGCGTCTTCACTCTAATCAGGCTTCTTTGCGTTAAGCAGAGGAGCCTTCTCTATGACGTCTAAATGGGCCGCTGGAGCGATGTCGCTGGCTGTTGCGTATTTTGCGTATCATGTGCTTGCCGGTGAGCAAGGGCTTGGCCAATGGACGGACAGGCAGGTCGAATTGAGCAAAAAACGGGCGCAGCTGGATGCGCTCCTGTCTGAAAATGCTGCACTGCAAAAAGACATAGCTCGCCTCATGCCAGGGCAGGTCGATCCCGACTTAGTAGAGTATCTTGCGCGCGATAAGTTAGGTTTTGTCTATCCGGATGAGATTATTCTCATTGATGCGCCCGACTGATATGCGAATACGCATATCTAAAGGACTCGACGTATAGCCTATTCATCCTTTACTTAGGGGGAGTTCTAGCAAGGAATTCCCGCATGGCGAAAGCGTCAACGGGCCGAAAAAGGGCCGCCCCGAAACTTAAAAAAGAAGAAGCGCTGCGGTTTTACCGTGAGATGCTTCTGATCCGGCGCTTTGAGGAGCGTGCGGGACAACTTTACGGTATGGGTCATATTGCCGGGTTCTGTCACCTCTATATCGGGCAGGAGGCGGTGGTGACGGGCATGCAGGCCTGTCTGAAAGAGGGTGATCAGGTCATCACAGGCTACCGCGATCATGGGCATATGCTGGCCTGTGGGATGACGCCGAACGGCGTGATGGCGGAACTGACCGGGCGCGCGGGTGGATATTCGCGCGGCAAAGGCGGCAGCATGCACATGTTTAGCCGTGAGAAGAACTTTTTCGGTGGGCACGGCATTGTCGGTGCGCAAGTGCCGATCGGGTCCGGGCTGGCTTTTGCGAACAAGTATAAAGGCAATGACAATGTCTGCCTCGCCTATTTTGGCGATGGTGCGGCCAATCAGGGGCAGGTCTATGAGGCGTTCAATATGGCGTCGCTGTGGGACCTACCGGTCATCTATGTGATCGAGAACAATATGTACGCGATGGGCACGAGTGTTGAGCGCCATGCCTCTGAGACAGAACTATTCAAGCGCGGGATTTCCTTTGAGATTGAAGGCGAGGAAGTCGACGGCATGGATGTCTATGCCGTCAAGAAAGCCGGCGATAAGGCCGTGAAATATGCGCGCTCTGGCAAGGGGCCGTACATCCTCGAAATGAAGACGTATCGCTATCGTGGGCATTCGATGTCTGACCCGGCCAAGTACCGCAAACGCGAAGAGGTTGACGATATCCGCAGTCATAAGGACCCGATTGAGGGCCTCAAAGGTCAGATCATCGATCAGGGCATTGCGACCGAAGATGATTTGAAAGCGATGGACAAGGAAATCCGCGCCATCGTGAAGGAGTCCGCTGATTTTGCTCTGGACAGTCCGGAACCGGATCCGAGCGAGCTTTGGACAGATGTTTTGCTACCAGTGGAGGCTTAGAAAATGGGTGCACATTTTGAAATTTACGTGGCTGATGTTGAGGCCGGAAAGACGTTTTACGGGGGTCTGTTCGGCTGGACCTTCTCGCCGATGGAAGGCGGGGAAGCCGCAAATTATTACCTGATCGACGGCGAGCATTTCGGAGATGGGCTAACGGGCGGCATCCTGCAGCGCCCGGACACACCGCATCCGGCGGGTTCGGCTGTGCGCGGTGGAACGGTGACCTTTGACGTGGCCGATTGTGATGAGCGTTATGCCTGGGCACTGGCGAATGGCGGCTCTGAAGCGCTGCCGCCGACAGATTTCCCGGGTGTCGGGCGCTGTGCCTATGTCGAAGACGGGCAGGGCAATATTGTCGGCATGGTTGTGCAGGAAGAGGGGGCGTAGATGCCGATTGAGCTGTCTTATCTGGTCGCGAGTGTTTTAGTATTATCACTGCACATTGGCTTCGATGCGATCTCCGCCAATCTGCAGTACAAGGTGACGGACTTGGCGGGATCACGGGATAATCTGGCGCCACCAAATACGCTGTCTGCGCGGTCTAAGCGTGCGACGCGCAACATGATCGAGGGGCTGGCGATGTTTGCGCCGGTTGTTCTGGTTGCGGAAGCAACCGGAAACCTGAACGATATGACGGCCCTTGGGGCGGCGCTCTTTTTCTGGGGCCGGGTTGCTTATGCGCCGAGCTATTGGCTCGGTTTGCCATGGATCCGCACGCTGGTTTGGGCCGTGAGTATGGTCGGGATGTTCATGGTGCTCAGCCAGGTTCTGCCATTTGTTGGGGGGGCTTAATGGCGATTGATATCCTCATGCCTGCGCTGTCGCCCACGATGGAGGAGGGGACGCTGTCGAAATGGTTGAAAGCCGAGGGCGACGCGATTGAAGCAGGCGATGTGATTGCTGAGATTGAGACCGATAAGGCCACGATGGAAGTCGAAGCGGTTGATGAGGGTGTGCTGGCGAAGATATTGATCGGACCGGGCACAGAGGGCGTTAAGGTCAACGAGGTGATCGCTCTGCTGGCCGAGGATGGCGAAGACGCGAGTGCGGTTGAGGCGTCTTCTACGGATGCTCCCCCCTCCGCCCCCGATGGGGGAGGAAAATCAGGCAAGCCTGAAAAGTCGGAGCAGGACAATCCTCTCTCGCCAGCGGCTGAAGAGCTGACAGACGCTGATGTGCCCGATGGGACGACCTACACCAAAACCGCCGTTCGAGATGCACTGCGCGATGCGATGGCAGAAGAAATGCGCCGCGATGAAACCGTTTTTGTCATGGGCGAAGAGGTGGCGGAGTATCAGGGCGCCTATAAAGTCACGCGCGAATTGCTGCAGGAATTTGGAAGCAAACGCGTTGTGGACACGCCGATTACTGAGCACGGGTTTGCCGGCCTCGGCGTGGGGGCCGCGTTCGGCGGATTGAAGCCGATTGTCGAGTTCATGACATTCAACTTCGCGATGCAGGCGATTGACCAGATCATCAATTCGGCAGCGAAAACGCTCTACATGTCCGGTGGGCAAATGGGCTGCTCGATTGTCTTTCGTGGGCCGAACGGGGCGGCGAGCCGCGTGGGCGCGCAGCACAGCCAGGACTATGCCGGATGGTATGGTCATGTGCCGGGCCTGAAAGTGGTGGCACCCTATGATGCGGCCTCAGCCAAGGCGCTCTTAAAGTCAGCGATCCGTGATCCGAACCCTGTGGTCTTCCTTGAGCATGAGCTGCTCTACGGGCATGAGTTTGATGTGCCGGACTTGGACGATTACACACTGCCGATTGGGAAGGCGGCGGTCGTGCGCGAGGGCAGCGATGTGACCCTTGTTGGTTATTCACGCATGGTCGGCTTCGCACTCGAGGCGGCGGATACGTTGGCCGAGGCCGGGGTCAGCGCCGAGGTGATTGACCTGCGCTCCATTCGGCCACTCGACATGGACACGATTGTCGCGAGCGTGAAGAAGACCAACCGCCTCGTCACGGCCGAGGAAGGCTGGCGCCATATGGGCGTTGGCGGAGAGATTGCGGCGGGTGTGACCGAGCTGGCGTTTGACTATCTCGACGCGCCGCCGCTGCGTGTGACGCAAAAGGACGTACCGCTGCCTTATGCTGGGAACCTGGAGGCTATGAGCCTGCCGGATGCGGGGGATATTGTTGCAGCGGCGAAGGCTGTTTGTGAGGGGATGTGATTAGAGATGGTGCTCATAAAGACAAAAAATACTACTACTGAAGAGCAAGGCAGTGAGTATTGCGGTTTTGAAGCATCAGTAGCTCTAACTAACGCGCATAGTATCAATACAGAAAACAAATTTTTGCAGGTTTATCTCGTATATATCACTGTAACGGTTGGTATTATTATATTTCACATCGAGACACGCGGTGATGGAGAATATTTTCCCTGGCAATTACTGTCTATATTGATTATTTCATCATTTTTATTTCTCGTTCAACTTCACAAATACGGCGCATGGAAAAAGCATTATCAGAGTAAGATACGATCTTTATTTGAGAAAAAATTTGGTCAGGAATTACAAGGAGATCTGACTTTGTTGCCAGGCTGGTTTGAAGCCAGATACAAAAGGCCTGGTTTTTTTGGCAGGTTCAGTAGTGACTCATTCCTGCTGATAGTGCCTTGGGCGGTTGCTTCTATCTCACTCATTCGCTTGATATTTATTTTGTTTCCAGATCAATTTGTAGGGGTTCAAATAATCAATGCCGATTAACATAACCATGCCTGCGCTCTCGCCCACCATGGAAGAAGGGACCCTGTCGAAGTGGCTCGTCGGGCCGGGCGATACGGTTGAGGCGGGCGATGTGATTGCTGAGATTGAGACCGATAAGGCGACGATGGAGGTCGAGGCGGTTGATGAGGGCGTGGTCGCGCAAATCCTGATCCAGGCCGGGTCTGAGGGCGTGAAGGTGAACGAGATTATCGCTGTGCTGGCGGAAGATGGTGAGGATGCGAGTAGCATTTCTGCACCTGCGAATGCCCCCTCCGCCCCCGATGGGGGCACCTCCCCCGCGAGCGGGGGAGGAAATTCAGCTTCTTCGTTGGAAATGGAGCAGGATAATCCTCCCTCGCCTGCGGGGCCCTTCGACGCCGCTCAGGATGTGTCTGCGAAGCAGACGGAGGGAGCGGCTGCATCCACCAAACTTGCCAGCACGTATGTTGGCGGCGACCGGATCAAGGCCTCGCCTCTCGCGCGGCGCATTGCGTCGATTGAGGGGATCGATCTGTCTGCGCTGAAAGGCAATGGGTCTGGCCCGCATGGGCGGATTGTGAAGAAGGATGTTGAGGCGGCGGCGCGTGATGGTGTGGCCCCCTCCGACGGCTCCGCCGCCACCTCCCCCGCGAGCGGGGGAGGAAAACCCTCTCCGGATGGCCTCATCCTGCCGCAAATCCTCGATGACCGCGTCTATGATCCAGAAAGCTATCGCCTAGAGCCGCTGGATGGCATGCGCCGGACGGTGGCGAAGCGTTTAACACAGAGCTTCATGCAGGTGCCGCACTTCCCGCTGAATGTCGATATTGCGCTGGATCGCCTGTTGAGCGCGCGTAAGGGCATTAATGAGGCCGCGCCTGAGGGTGTGAAAATCAGCGTGAATGATATGCTGATTAAGGCCTCAGCCATGGCGCTGATGGCGGAACCAGATTGCAATGCGAGCTATAGCGATCTTGGCATTGCCTATCACAAGGCCGCGCATGTTTCAGTCGCAGTGGCGGTTGAGGGTGGCTTGATCACGCCGGTGATTTTTGATGCCGAGAAGAAAGGCCTCGCGACGATTGCGGCTGAGATGAAAGACCTCGCGGCGCGTGCACGCGAACGGCGGTTGAAGCCGCAGGAATATACCGGCGGAACATTCTCAATCTCCAATCTCGGCATGTTCGGGATCAAGAGTTTTGCCTCTATCATCAATCCACCTGAGGGGATGATCCTGTCGGTTGGATCGGGTGAAAAGCGGCCTGTTGTCGGCGCGGATGGCCAGCTCGGCGTCGGTACTGTGATGAGCGTGACGCTGACGTGTGATCACCGCGTGATTGGCGGGGCGGAAGGGGCGCGCTGGCTCGCGGCGTTCAAACGCTATGTCGAGACGCCTGAGAGTATGTTGCTTTAAGGGAGAGAAGAGGTGGCTGACGGAGATCGCACGATAGAGCTATTTAAGGACTATTCCGCAAAAAAGATCTACCAGCGCGAATTACGGCCCTATAAAATCAGACGCGTTGGCCGAATAAAACTAGAATCACCCAACACTGACCTAATCAAACCTGCGAAAAAGAATGTCATTTATGGTGGGCGAACAGGCCTGCTTGATCGGAAGCAGGGCACTTTTGGATATTTTTTTGGGGGTGGCTGGGTTTACGGTCTTGTCGAGAATGATCGTTTTCGAGCTGAGCCAGCGGGAATTGATGAGTATAAAACGGAGTATAATTTAAGTCCGGTTTTCCGCGCTGGTTATGTAAAAGGCCGAAAGCTAGAGACGATAAACTGGCGGCCGGGTGTGAAAATCCCGAGAAGAATCAAAAGGCGTCGCTATATAGAGGTTAAAGTTGATCGACAGGCGTTTCAGTCATCTGGTCATCTTCCCAGGCTCGAAGATCTTCGCCAAATTGATACTTTAGCTGTTGCACATGACTACGGGCTCCGCGTGCTAGACGCTAGAGCGTGGTCTGATCCCGCTTACGCTGCTTCATCTGCTTATCAGCAGGACAAAAAGTCGGTTAATCGTGAGTTGAGGCAAGGTCTTATAGCCTATCGAGATGGCGACTTTAAACGCATTCAAGACGATTGGAAAAAAGCTGAATCCCGAATGCCGCGAAAGGATTGGGAGGCTTTTGGGAGCCTGATTTATTATGAACGCGCCCTGTTTAATTCTGCGATCTTCTTTTTAGGATTTCAGGATGGTGTCAGTGGTTATGGCGCGCGTATTGAGAGAGTCAGCAAAGCCTATCAAAGCTCGCGGCTTTATAGTTACAGTCCACCAGCGGTGCAGCTATCGACCAAGACACTAAGTCGGGTCATCACTGACTCTGGCAAGTCCATTCTGTCACGTCCTAGCCACGATGAGCGGGTTATGAGTAATCTCATGTATGAGTATTATTCGATGGAACAACGGCGCCTCGAACAAGACTATCTGCGTGAGTTCAAGAGCAAGGATTGAGCGATAAATGACCGACTTTGATCTCATCGTTATAGGCTCCGGGCCGGGAGGGTATGTGGCGGCGATCCGGGCGAGCCAGTTGGGCATGAAGACGGCTGTGGTGGAGAAAGAGAATCTCGGCGGGGTATGCCTGAACTGGGGTTGTATTCCGACAAAGGCCCTGCTGCGCTCAGCCGAGGTGTTGCACTTGGCAAAGACGGCGAAGGATTACGGCTTGAAAGTCGATAAGGTGGACTTTGATCTGGATGCGGTCGTCAAACGCTCGCGCGGAATTGCGGCGCAGCTGTCCGGTGGTGTGAAGCACTTGATGAAGAAGAATAAGATCACGGTGATCGATGGCACAGCGCGCCTGAAGAAGGGCAAGGGTACGCCGGATGTCGTTGTGAAAGACGCCAAGGGCGCGGAGAAGACTTATACCGCCAAGCACGTCGTGCTGGCGACCGGTGCACGGGCGCGGGCCATTCCGCAGGCGGGCCTGGAGCCGGATGGCAAGCTGATCTGGACCTATCGGGAGGCGATGACGCCGGATGTGATGCCGAAGCGGCTACTGGTGATCGGGTCCGGCGCGATCGGGATTGAGTTTGCGAGTTTTTATAATGAGCTTGGGTCTGATGTGACTGTGGTTGAAGCGGTGGATCGGATCTTGCCTGCTGAGGATGCCGAAATCTCCGCTTTCGCGCACAAAGCGTTTGAGAAGCAGGGCATTACGCTGAAAACCGCGGCGCAGGTGAAGGGCCTGAAGAAGGGTAAGAATAGCGTGACGGCAGAGGTCTCTGTCGGTGGAAAGACCGAAATGATCGAAGTGGACCGCGTGATCCTCGCCATCGGAATTGTGGCGAATTCTGAAGGCTTGGGTCTGGAAGAGCTCGGCGTGAAGACTGATCGCACGCATGTCGTGGTTGATGGCTTCGGGCGCACGGGCGTCCAGGGGCTGTACGCGATTGGCGACCTGACGGGCGGTCCCTGGTTGGCCCATAAGGCCTCCCATGAGGGCGTGATCTGCGTTGAGGCGATTGCGGGCAAGAATGACCTGCCGCATCCGTTCGATGCCTGGAACGTGCCGGGCTGTACCTATTCGCACCCTCAGGTGGCGAGCGTTGGCCTGACCGAGGCAGAGGCGAAAGAGACCGGCAAAAAGATCAAGGTCGGCAAGTTCCCTTTCATCGGGAATGGCAAGGCTATTGCGCTGGGAGCCGGTGACGGGCTGGTGAAGACGATTTTCGATGCGGAAACGGGCGAACTACTCGGCGCGCACATGGTTGGCGCGGAAGTGACGGAACTGATCCAGGGCTATGTTATCGCACGCGAAGGCGAGCTGACAGAAGAAGACCTGATGCACACTGTCTTCCCGCATCCGACGCTCTCGGAAATGATGCATGAAGCGGTGCTCTCGTCTGAGGGGCGGGCGCTGCATATTTAGGGGACGTCATGGTGCGCAGATCCGTATTAATCTTCATGTTTGCAGGTCTTCTCGCAACGCTAATGGCTTGCGCAAATCCCCCGGAGCAATCTGACGCACCCACTTTCCCGAATGAAAGCGTCTTATTCGGTAAGCTGGCCTCAGAGGCGTTTGAGACACTCAGCACGGCGCAATTGGTTAGCTATGCGTGTCAGGGCGATGTTGAAGCCATGCAGGTCGCGCTCAAGGCGGGTGCAAATGTGGATGAGACAGGCAGCGACGGTGTGACCCCGTTATTTTGGGTCTTTGGATGCGAGAATTATGAAGGGTTCAAAGCCCTGCTTGAGGCGGGCGCTGATCCAAATATTCCGTTTACAGGGCTCCATCGTCGACACCCGGATTATAGATTGATCAATGCCACATCGCTAAATGTGGACGTCCGATATCTAAAATTGCTTCTTGAAATGGGTGTAGATCCAAATGGTTCACAGGGACTAACGATTCGCTCACCACTCACAAATGCCGTCACACTCTACATGACGAAAGACATATCCGATCATCTCGATCTGCTTCTTAAATACGCTACGAATATTCACGATCAGAGCGCGATTGGGCAGGCAGCAAGTTTTGATCATTGGCCGATCGTGAAGCGAATGATCGACATGGGGTATGATTGTGACCTGATTAGACTGGCAATGTCAGTTGATCATGCTCCAACGAGAATAAATTATCAGACTCTCAATGAAGAAGAACTGGCCGCTTATGAATTCGTAAAAGCCTTCCTCATCGATAAAGGCTTTAGCTTCCCGCTGAACAGGGATGATTATGACGTCTCTGTGAAAAGGTGTGAGCCGAAAGCGCCTATTCGGTAAAAGTACGTTATCCGCTGTATCTTGCATAGCTGACCTGCATGCCGTGATTTGATTTTCGGCACTCGCCTTGCCACATAGCGGCATCCTAGTGATGGAGGCCGCTATGCAGCCGAGTAATCTTCAGATGAATGACTTTGTCGCCGGATTTAGCCCGCAGGGGCTGCCTGTGCGTGGGCGTGTGATCAAATTGGGCGCTGGCAGTCTGTCGCCGATCCTGAAGCGGCATGCTTATCCTGATCATCTGGCCGAAATTCTCGGTGAGGCGCTGATGCTGTCTGCGCTCGTGGGATCGGGCATGAAGTTTGAGGGCAAGGTGCTTGCTCAGGCTGAGGGTGATGGGCCTGTGTCTATGCTGGTCGGTGACTATAGTAAGAGCGGTGCGTTGCGCGCTTATGCGAAGCATGAGCCTGAGCGCTGGGCGTGGCTGAATAAGGTCAACAAGGGCGATAAGCCGCATATGCCGCAACTGTTTGGGGCGATGGGGCGGCTCGGCCTGATCATCTTACACGATAATCCGGATATGCAGCCCTATCAAGGCATTGTGCCGCTTGCGAAGGGGGCTCTGAGTGCCTGTGCGCAGGAATATTTCATCCGCTCTGAACAGGTGGAGACGCGCCTTCGCATGGTGGTAGAAAAGGACGCGGCCGGCGAGTGGCAGGGCGGCGGCATGATGATCCAGAAGATCGCACCCGATGATGCGCGCGGCGACACTGAAGAGGGTTGGCGTCAGGCGGAGGCCTATTTCTCTACGCTTGATGACGCTGAGCTGATTGATCCGGCTCTACCATCTGGAGAGCTGCTGTATCGCTTGTTCCATGAGGTCGGCGTAAGCATGGATGAGGACCCACAGATCCTGGTCGATGAATGCTCTTGCTCGCGTGAACGTCTCGTCGGGACGCTGCAGGGCATGGCGGATGAGGCGCTGCGTGAGATGGTTGAACCGGACGGGACGCTGAAGGTCGATTGCCAGTTCTGTGCACGTGATTACGTGATCGCCATTGACGAGGTCACGAGCGCGGTGAGCTAGTGCGTTCTAAGTGCTTGAACTGCATCGCAAATGGGCTCACCTGCAGTGCATGACGAAACCAAAGATCGATATCTGGACCGATGGCGCGTGCAGTGGAAATCCCGGCCCTGGCGGCTGGGGCGCGTTGCTTGTGTCTGGCGGGAAGCGCAAAGAGCTGCATGGTGGTGAGGCTGAGACGACGAATAACCGGATGGAATTGAGCGCCGCGATTGAGGCGCTGACTGCGCTGAAAAAGCCGAGTCTCGTGCGCCTGCATACTGACAGCACTTATGTCAAAGATGGTCTGACCAAGTGGATACACGGTTGGAAGCGCAATGGTTGGAAAACCGCTGCGAAAAAGCCTGTGAAAAACAAGGATCTTTGGCAGGCGCTTGATCAAGCGTGTCAGCGCCATGAAATTGAGTGGATCTGGGTCAAGGGCCATGCCGGGGACGAGGGCAACGAAAAAGCTGATGAGCTTGCGCGACTCGGAGCGGTTGAAGCACGCGGCCAGTAACAGGTTTGTGAGGCAGATGTGATCGCTCGTTAGTAGGGCACATGCTAGTTCGGAGCATTGCAAACAGGAGTTCCCCATGCGCCTTATTTTGACCGCTGCTGCTTTAAGCCTTGCTGCTGCTTGTTCCGGACAAACCGCATCCACGGAGACGCCGACAGCGGTTCAAACCGTGACGGCTCCAACCGAAGACGCGCGCTTTATTGCCGTAATGAGCTATGCCGACTGGTGCGGCAGCTGCAAAGCGCTCGACCCGAAAGTGAAAGCTGTCCAGACCGCAAATACGTTTGATGGCGTCGAGTTCTTCACGCTGGATTATACGGCCCGCGATGATGAGGCCTTCTTTGAGGGCGCTGCGACGCTTGGTGTGGAAGACACACTTCGCGAGACGTTTTCGGCCAAGATCAAAACCGGTAAGCTCTACCTCATCGAGCGCGAGACCGGCACAATTGTCTCAACCATCGACAAGAGCATGAGTGAATCCGATATCACTCTGGCGATTGAAAGCGCGACGGCTTAAACGCCTTCGAAACGGCCGTCTTTCGCGGCGGCGTCATAGTCGGCTTTGATCTGAGCGTATTTCATATCAATGAAGCCTGCGAACTGAGGGTGGGTGAAGATGTAGAGGCGATTGGCCTCAACGCAGTCTGAGACCCAGCCAGCGACAAGCCCAGCGTCGATGCCGTTTTCGATGACGGATGACATTTGTTGATATTGCGGGTCGGACGCGGCTTCTTCTTGCGTCGGGCCGCCGGACGGTTTGGCGAAGCCTGTATTGTGAATATTCGTTTTGACCCAGGCCGGGCAGAGGACGCTGACGCCGATTTTGCGCGGTTCGAGCTCCTGCTTGAGTGCCTCTGAGTAGCCAACGACAGCGTATTTCGTCGCATTATAGGGTCCCATGCCGGGGGCAGCGACGTGACCGGCCATTGAGGCGGTGTTGATGAAATGACCGCCTTCACCATGGCTGGCGATCAGGGGTGTGAAGACTTCCACGCCATAAGCCACGCCGAGAAGGTTGATATCGACGATCCAGCGCCAGTCTTCGGTTGCGATTTCGCCGGGCTGGCCACCAATTGCCACGCCAGCATTGTTGACGACGATATGGACCTTGCCGAAGCGGTCAGTGGTGGCCTTCGCAGCAGCTTTGATGGCGTTGAGGTCTGCGACGTCGCAGACGACCGTATCGGCTTGCGCCCCAAGGGCTTCAATCTCAGATTTAACGGTTGCGAGACCGTCTGCGTTGAGGTCAGCGAGCATGACGTTTGCGCCGCGCTTGGCAAAATCATGCGCCATGGCGCGGCCGAGGCCGCTGGCTGCACCTGTGACGAAGGCTGTCTTGCCTGAGATTGAAGTCATGCTGGTATCCTTTGAGAAAAAGCCCGACGGGTTTCGCCGGGCTTGTTTTGTTTCATGTGCTTGAGACGACTAAGCGTCAACTGTGCCTTTAGAGAAGGCCGCGAGGCGCGAATTAATGATCTCGTCGGCTTCTTTCATGATGCGGTCGATGAGTTCTTTACAGGTCGGAATGTCGTTGATCAGGCCAGCAACCATGCCGCAAGACCAAGCGCCTGCGTCCATGTCACCTTCGCGCATGATGCGTGGATAGACACCTGCGACTTCCTCAATGATGTCCTCGAATTTGAGGTCCGGGCCGAGGGCGCGCTCTTTTTCCAGCAGGCGCTCAACCGCGTCATTGGTCAGGACGCGCTCTGTGTTGCGCAGAGGGCGCATGACGAGGCGTGTGTCGAGCTCGCTGGCAGCGACGATGGCTTCTTTGACGTTCTGGTGAACCGGGGCTTCTTTCGTCGCGATGAAGCGTGTGCCCATGTTCATGCCTTCTGCGCCCATGGCGAGAGAGGCGACCAGAGAGCGGCCATCGGCCTGTCCACCGGAAGAGACGAACGGAATTTCCAGCTCGTCTGCTGCGCGGGGTAGCAGGATCATGTTCGGGACATCGTCTTCGCCGGGGTGACCGCCGCACTCGAACCCGTCAACGCTGACGGCGTCACAGCCAATCGCCTGCGCTTTCAGAGAGTGACGGACGGAGGTACACTTGTGGATGACTTTGATGCCGGCATCTTTGAGATGTGGCATAACCTCTTGCGGGTTACGGCCTGCGGTCTCAACCGCTTTGACGCCACCATCAATGATCGCTTTGACGAGACCCGGATAGTCCGGTGGCGTCAAGCTTGGCAGGAAGGTCAGGTTCACGCCAAACGGCTTGTCCGTCATGTCCTTACACTTGGCGATTTCATCGGCCAGCTTTTCCGGCGTGCCGAGCGTTAGGCCTGTAATGATACCGAGGCCGCCCGCATTGGAGACCGCTGCGGCCATCTCCGCGAAGCCGACAAAGTGCATGCCGCCCTGGATAATCGGGTGTTCAATGCCGAACATTTCTGTGATCTTGGTCTTCATGGGACTGCTCCTCCAATGCTTTTATTCCACCTCACAATGCAGGATGAAAGGGGGTCTAGGCAAGACTGACGTTGCGGAGGGCGGCTGAAAACAAAAAAAGCTCCGGCAGGGAGGCCGGAGCTTTTTTAGATTATGTTGGCTGTCGCGCGCTAGGCGGCGACGGCTTCTTTCTTCGGTTTTGGATCACGCAGAACATAGCCGCGGCCCCAGACGGTTTCGATGTGATGCTCGCCGCCTGTCGCCTGCTGCAGCTTTTTGCGGAGCTTACAGATGAAGACGTCGATAATCTTCAGTTCCGGCTCGTCCATGCCGCCATAAAGGTGATTGAGGAACATTTCCTTGGTGAGCGTCGTCCCCTTGCGAAGAGAAAGTAGCTCGAACATCTGGTATTCTTTGCCTGTGAGGTGAACCCGCTCGTCATCAACTTCGACAGTTTTGGCATCAAGGTTCACAAGAATGTCGCCGGTGCGGATGACGCTTTCGGCGTGGCCTTTAGAGCGGCGAACGATGGCTGTGATACGAGCGATCAGCTCATCTTTGTTAAATGGCTTGGTTAAGTAGTCATCGGCACCGTAGCCGAGTGTTTTAACCTTCGCTTCAATGTCAGGATTACCAGACAGGATCAGGACCGGTGTATTTACACGGGCCATGCGAAGCTGTTTCAGGACATCATAGCCGGAAATATCAGGCAGGGAGAGGTCGAGAATGATGATGTCGTACTCGTAGACCTTTCCAAGGTCGACACCTTCTTCACCAAGATCCGTTGCGTAAATGTTGAAGCCTGCAGCCTTCAGCATCAGTTCAATCGAACGAGCGACGGCGTTGTCGTCTTCAATCAGTAGTACTCTCATATTCAGCTCCCCGAATCAGTCTGGGTTTATTGTTAGCTTTCTCGTTAACCATTGTGAATCTAGGTAATGAAGGTTACCACGGATTTAACATTCGGTTTCGAAACGATTTTTTTGTTCATACCTCTTAACAAGCGATCGATTGCCCGTTGTCTTCAAGCAGCGTGTGCGCAATGGCAATCGCGTCCTGAATGGGCTGCGAATTTGGGTCTGTAGAGATTAATGTACGCTGTGAGCGGATGGCTTCGCGAACAGCTTCATCTCTCATGATTGTACCCGCGAGCGCCGGGCGGAAAGTCAGGAAAGTCTGACAGGCGCGGGCAACCGCTTCGAAGGTGCGTTGACCGGCGGCGCGGGTTTCGCACTGATTGATCGCGACGACTTGTTCGACACTTGGTGCATAGCCGCGCAGCACTTTCATAAAGGCGTAAGCGTCTGTCATGGAGGTCGGTTCGTCTGTGATGATCATGACGACCTTGTCCGCCGCACGCGCCAGACGCATGCAGTTATTCTCAATGCCGGCACCCAGATCGAGGATGACCTGATCATATTGCAGGGCGAGGGCGGAGAGGCCTGCGGCGAGGCGGGCCACTTCTTCAGAAGAGAGTTCGGCGAGTGCGCCGGAGCCTGAACGACCAGGAAGGACATCGAAGCCACCGGATGACGATCCGCCGTCGACGGGTGTGACTGCATCTTCAAGTTCGACCCAGCCAGCAATGACGGCTGCGAGGTCTGTTTCTGGCGCAATGCCGAGCTGGACATCAACATTGGCGAGCCCTAGATCACCATCAACGAGAAGGGTTTTCTTTCCGGCTTGCGCGAAGGCACTGGCCAGCGTGATCGACATAAAAGTCTTACCAACACCGCCTTTGCCGGAACCGACAGCGATGATTGAAGCTGGGGTAACGCGGCGCTGCGGCTGTTTGCGCTGCGGGCGTTCCATGGATTTTGGAAGTAGGAAGCTCATTATGCAGCTCCTCTCAAGGCGACATGGGCGGGCGCATCCTCAGTGAGGAGTTGCGCCAACCGGTTCGGCGTGGCCGGGATAAGGCCTCCACCGATAAAAGGTGTTACGGCGAGATGCGCGAAAGCGATCCCGGCACTCGACAGGGCAGAGACGATACCGCCTCTCCGGCGTGTGACGTCAAGTTTTGTGACAATGGCGCGTTTCACACCGCAGCGAGCAAACGCTTTGGCCATATCGGCCTGATCTTCGGGGTGACCCTCTGCGCTGATGACCAAGACTGGCTCTGCTTTAATAACAGGTAGAAGGTCCTGCAGGCTTTGCATATCGTCCTGTTCGAAGGGGACGATGGCGGGCAGGTCAATGACACAGCGCTGTTTGTTTTCGCGGATCGTTCTGAGGACGCTGAATAGGGCGTCCGGCGTGTTGACGCTTCTGATCTGGTCCTGTTCGCGCTCCAGATAGGCCGCGAGTTGAGCACCGCCTGCTGTATAATCAAGGTCAGCGGCGACGGGTAGAATTTCTGATTTTGTGACCGAGGCGCGCCGGGTTAGCTTTGCTGCGACGGCGGTACGTCCATGTCCCGGAGGGCCGACGAGTACAATGTCGCGCTCAAGGCGTGGGGCAATCGGGCGGCAGGTAATGGTTTTGTCCAGACCGGCGGCGATCGCACTGGTTGGTTCTGTCTGATGGATGTCTGCTGTGAAACCGGCATCGGCAACACGCTCTGCGAAACGCTGGGGCGCGCCGTGCCAGAGCAGAGCGTCGCGCACACGGTTGCGAAGTGGATTATCGTTTAGTCTCGGTGCAAGTGGGGTACCCAGGCGTGACACATTATCGCCGATCGACGGCACCATGCCGCCCCCAAGCTTGTCTGTGGCCGCCCTGACCTCGACACCGCCCGGCACTTCGCGCTCTGATAGGATGATGGCGTCATCACCCATCTCGGCGAAGATCAATGCCTTGGCAGCCTCTAAGGACTCAGCGGCAAACATCTTCATTCGCATACAGATACTCCACTTTGATGGAGCGACTGTCGGATGAATTGGTTAACAGAATCTCTCGATTTGTTAGCTTTTCACAGAATGCTGCGTTTCTGTGGATAAGTTTTTAGCGGGTTTGCTACTTTTGTTCCTGTCGCCTCACGCCGCGCGGCGCTGATCGACGATCTCGCTGAGCGTGACGCCGAGCTGGCCGTCAGCAATCACCAGACGGCCCCGTGCCATAAGGCGATCCGAGACATAGATGTCGACTTGATCGCCGGTCTCACGGTCAAGGGCGAGGATGTCGCCGTGTGACATGTTCAGGAGATCATCGACCGGAATACGCGCTTCGCCGAGCACAATGTCCACGCGAACGGGGGCATCCATAAGTGTGTTTTCGAGCGCGCGATTGAGCATGAGATTAACTATTCCGAATCAATTGGCTGAATTCAAGTGGCCTTAGAAAAGTTGCGGCTTTGTGAATCAGACCGTGCTTGCGTCATTAGAAGTGTCAAAAAGATCAGCTTGACCATCAATCAGAGTTGCGGCCAAGCGTCGGACGTTTTCCAGCGCCGTTCGTCTTTCTTCTTCGTTGAGGGCGGCTGTGTCGAGATGGCGTGTGAGGGTGATGACCTGCTCCAGTGCGGTTTTCAGCTGGTCGGACAGATTCTCGGCATCTTGTGCGTGCGCCTTCAACGTTTCATCTTTTACGAGCGTCGCGGTGCTATCGCGTGTGTCTGCCAGTAGGGCGGATAGCTCATCGGCCGTCAGAACGATATCGCCTTTATCCTCGGTCGGGCGTTCTGGCGGCGTGAAGTCGCTTTGAAATGTGAAAGGGCTGAGATTAGCGATCTTGCGTTTCATTCGATAAGGTCCTGATCAGGCTGTGATGCCGACAATAGGTCGCCGCGCCTTGCCAGTTTGCGCGCTGTTTTTGCGATCTCTCTGCGGGCCTCCTCGATTTCAGCGCGACGGAAAGGCCCGCTCGTTTCGATTTCACTGCGCAGGATATCGCCGGCGCGGGTGGTCATGTTGCGATAGAAGGCGTCCGCGGTTCTGGTGTTCGCGTCCTGTAAAGCGATGATCAGCAACGCGCGGTCCGTATTTGCGAGCAATGTCTGCAAGCTGCCTGGATCCAGTGTTGCCAGATCATCAAATGTGAACATGAGCGCTTTGACGCGTTCTGCACTGCCCGGCTCGATTTCATCGAGGCTGGCCATAAGGTCGGCTGCATTCGTGCTGTCGACCACATTCATGATCCCAGCGAGGCGATCTGGGCCGGAAGATCGAACTGAGCTCGTCTGTGTGCGTGCGGCGAAGGCTGTTTCGACGGCTATCAGGGCCGAAGGATGCAGCGTATCCATACGCATCAGGCGATGCAGCGCTTGCACGACCGTTTGTTTCGGAAGGTTCTGGAGCGTTGCGGCGGCTGTATGCTCTGGCAAGATTGAGAGCACGAGCGCTGTGACCTGCGGGCTTTCCTGATTCAGGAAAGTGAGGATTGCGTTGAGCTGATTTGTACCGAGCGTGGATAAGCTGCCAGATGTTCTAGGCGCGACTTGTTGGTGTGCCATCTCCTTCAAAAAGGCATCGCCGATACCGGCTGTTTCTTCGTCAGCATCAATCGATTGCATATCGGCTCTAAGCCGATCTGTTTCGTCAGGTGACAGCAGATCCCAGACCGCATCAGCGTCGGAACCGAGTGCTTTCATTAGAGCTGCACTGCGTGATGATCGTCTTGGCGAGCGTGTTGGGGCTGGAAGGGTCATTGATTATCCTCCTGCATCCAGCGGCGGATGAGGTTTGCGGATCGCTCAGGCGCTGCATTGGCGAGGGCAGCTGCTTTGCGGCGTGAATTGTCGTTTAGAGGCTGAAGGTCTGCGTCTTCTTTTATGCCAGGTTGGGGTGTTGGAAGCGCTTGCTGCTCCATCCGCTTCTGCTCCGGGCCCCGCACATAAAGAATGATGAGCGATATTAAGGCGATGCCGAGCGCGGCCAGTTCTGCAATCTCAAGAGGGGTCAATGCGCCTCGCAGTGTTCCGGCAAAGGGTTGTTGGATGATTTCGAGACTGTCTCGGTCGGCTTGAAATCCGCGCGCAACGGCAAGGTTTGCAATCATCGGTGCATGTTCTGACGCTGCACCTTCACTTACCGCCTGGCTATCAATCAGGACGAGCCAGTCATAGTGGCCATCTGCATTGCGTTGAATTGAGGTTCTGACGCGATCTGGTCCGACAAACGGTTCGATCAGAGCGGTAAAACGCTGTTCCTGTGGTGAACCAATCGTTTCTGTCTGCGGTGGTTCACTGAACAGGGCGAGCGCGCGCAAAAACAAAACCCCCGCCACCATAAGCATGGCAGCGAGGGCAAGGGGTCGAGTGGTGGTCGATCTGGTATCGTCCATAAACGCGTGCCTTGCCTAATGCTCTTGGCGATCAGCAATAGGACGGTTTGCGTAAACGACGCTTTAACTCTGTTTGAGCGCACGCGTACTTGCGCGCTCAAGTCTTTTTCAGGACGGCAAGCCTAGCGGTACTGTTGAATGCGCGTGGTGCGCAGGCCTTTACGGCCGTGGTCATTATACAGTTTTGCCCAGCCAGCGAACTCTTCTGCGCTGAGACCGTAGCGATCAAGCGCGTCTTCTTCGCTAAGCAGCCCGCCTGATACAGCAGCGACAACTTCAGCTTTGCGGCGTGTGACCCAGCGCGTCACGCCAGGCTTTGGGAGGTCTTCAAGGGTCAGCGGACGGCCATCCGGGCCTTTCACACTGATGGATTGTGCATTCTGCGCCATGTTTTCCACCATTCTTGGTTTTTGGTTAGGCCGCTTTCTGCAGCCATGGCTCAGACATACAGGACGCGAATTAAGGCCTGTTTCACCGCGTAATTTTTATTTTCATCAAAATTCGACGGGTTCTCGGACAAGCCATTAGGAGACTGTTTGGAAAGCTGTGCCGGAATGGGATTACCCCGAATGACAGGCGAATATTTGTGCAACGCAACAAAAAATCGCTTTGACCACGTTGTCATAAGCAATCGCCTCTTGATTCCGAGCTCCAAACATGGGCGATTGCGGCAATCTTATTTTCGGAGCGGGAATCGATGGCGGATACTGTCACTCAAGCAGATACGAAATGGGTTTATTCCTTTGGTGGGGGAGGCTCCGAGGGTGATGCCTCGATGCGCAATCTGTTGGGGGGCAAGGGCGCCAATCTGGCCGAGATGGCGAGCCTTGGTCTGCCTGTGCCTCCGGGTTTTACGCTGACGACTGATGTTTGCACCGCTTATTACGAGCTTGAGCGGACGTATCCGGACGCGTTGAACCCGCAGGTTGATGAGGCCTTGGCGCAATTGGAAACGCAGACTGGAAAGGTTTTCGGTGACGCAGCGAACCCGCTGCTGGTCTCTGTCCGCTCCGGGGCGCGTGCTTCTATGCCGGGCATGATGGATACGGTCTTGAACCTCGGCCTGTCTGAAGAAAGCGTTCAAGGGCTGGCAGCGAAAGCCGGAGAGCGTTTTGCCTATGACAGCTATCGCCGCTTCATTCAGATGTATTCCAATGTCGTAATGGGACTTGGCCATGACACGTTTGAGTACATTCTAGACGATTATAAAGAGCGTGAAGACTATCAGCTCGATACTGAAATGGGCGCTGAGGATTGGAAAGCGATCGTCGGCCAATATAAAAAGGCCGTACAGGATGAGCTGGGTAAACCGTTTCCGGATGATCCGCGCGAGCAGCTCTGGGGTGCCATCAGTGCGGTGTTCGGATCATGGATGAATGACCGCGCCATCCTGTATCGTAAGCTGAATGATATCCCGGCTGAATGGGGCACAGCGGTCAATGTGCAGGCCATGGTGTTCGGTAATATGGGCGAAAGTTCTGCGACCGGTGTTGCCTTCACGCGTGATCCGTCAACCGGTGAGAACACGTTCTATGGTGAGTTCCTGACAAATGCGCAGGGCGAGGATGTGGTGGCCGGTATCCGCACGCCTGCACCGATTTCGCGGGCAAGGGCTGATGAGCTGCAGTCAGATGAAGCGCCGCTCGAAGAAGTGATGCCCGCTGTCTATAAAGAGCTGGTTGCTGTCGCAGATAAGCTAGAGAGCCACTACCGTGACATGCAGGACATTGAGTTCACGGTTGAGGACGGCACGCTTTATATGTTGCAGACTCGGGGCGGAAAGCGCACGGCGGCTGCGGCGCTGAAGATTGCCGTCGATATGGCGAGAGAGGGATTGATCTCAGAAAATGAAGCTGTGCTGCGGCTGGAGCCGTCACAGCTTGATCAACTCTTGCATCCCACGATCAAATCGGATGCGGCGCGCGATGTTGTGGTGACCGGCCTTCCGGCATCGCCGGGCGCTGCGGTCGGTCAGGTTGTCTTTGATAGTGATGAAGCCGCGCACCTCGCCGAGGCGGGTAAGGCGGTTATTCTGGTGCGCGTTGAGACGAGCCCGGAAGATATTCATGGCATGCACGCGGCCAAAGCGATTGTTACGGCGCGGGGTGGCATGACCTCTCACGCAGCTGTGGTTGCGCGCGGTATGGGGCGTCCCTGTGTCTGCGGAGCAGGGCATTTGCAGATTGATGCTGAGGCCGGCGTGTTCCGCGTCGGCGGCAGGGAGGTCAAGAAAGGCGAGATCATCACGGTGGACGGTGCTGAGGGTCAAGTACTGTTTGGTGAAGTTGATATGCAGCAGCCTGATTTGTCGGGTGATTTTGGCCTGTTGATGTCCTGGGCCGATAAGGTCCGGGCGCTGCGTGTACGAACCAATGCCGAGACGCCGGGTGACGTGGCCGTTGCAAAAGACTTTGGCGCTGAGGGCATTGGGCTTTGCCGCACGGAGCACATGTTCTTCGACGCGGACCGTATTCCTGTTGTCAGGTCCATGATTTTGGCGGGTGACAAGGCTGGACGCGAGGCGGCGCTCGCGAAATTGTTGCCGATGCAGCGGTCCGACTTTGAGGCGATTTTTGCGATTATGGGCGAGCTGCCATGCACGATCCGTTTGCTCGATCCACCGTTGCACGAGTTCATGCCGCACAGTGATGCAGAGATGGAAGAGGTCGCTGCGTCATCCGGTGTCGACGTGAAAACGCTCAAAGCGCAGGCAAACGCATTGCATGAGAGCAATCCGATGCTGGGCCATCGTGGCTGCCGGCTCGGGATCACTTATCCCGAAATCTATGCGATGCAGGCACGCGCGATTTTTGAAGCGGCTGTGGCGGTCGCAAAAGCGGGTGTGGCAACGCCGAAACCGGAAGTGATGATCCCGCTGGTGGCGACGCGTGCGGAGCTGGATATTTTGAAAGCGGTGGTTGATGAAGCGGCGCAGGCTGTTTTTGCTGAGCAAGGTACGTCTCTAGAATATCTGGTTGGCACGATGATCGAGCTGCCGCGTGCTGCGCTGCGAGCAGGACAAATTGCTCACACTGCCGAATTCTTCTCTTTCGGAACGAATGACCTGACCCAAACTACCCTTGGGATTTCGCGCGATGATGCGGGGCGTTTCCTGGCTGATTACGAGCGCCAGGGAATTTACGAGAAAGACCCGTTTGTCACGATCGATCAAGATGGTGTCGGCGAGTTGGTTCGGCTGGCTTCAGAGCGCGGCCGAGCGACGCGTGAGGCCATCAAGCTCGGCATTTGCGGTGAGCATGGCGGCGATCCGGCCTCAGTCATCTTCTGTCACGAACTGGGACTGGATTATGTTTCATGTTCGCCCTACCGGGTGCCAATTGCACGCCTCGCCGCAGCCCATGCAGCGCTCAAAAGCAGCTGATTCCGCGACTAAAAGCAGTTGCTAATGGGGTCAGAGCTTTTGAAATTTCAACGAAATCGTGTTGTTTTTGCAACAATTAAGCGATTGTGACGTTTTCGCATAAAACGTGCGCCGCTTTAAAATTGTAGCGAATGCAAGGGTTTAAGCAGAGGTTAATACGACTTGCAGCTGATTCACCCCTGATTCAGGTTAAAC
>JBCBCO010000230.1:0-547 GCA_038630445.1 Pseudomonadota bacterium
TATATCTATCAGTTAGTCAGTAATGTATTGGACTACTGAAGCGTTGACGGGTAACAGAGAATTAGGGTTCTGTTCCGGAGAGGGAGCCTGAGAAACAGCTACTACATCTAAGGAAGGCAGCAGGCGCGTAAATTACCCAATTCTGATAAAGAGAGGTAGTGATAAGAAATCACAATATTTTGCCTTAGGGTTAAGTAATTGAATTGAGAACACAGCAGCCATATTATCGATAAACTATTGGAGGGCAAGTCTGGTGCCAGCAGTCGCGGTAATTCCAGCTCCAATAGCGTATATTAAAGTTGTTGCGGTTAAAAAGCTCGTAGTCCGAGCTCAGTTCCGGACTGGCCGGGGAGGTCACCTCACGGTTCCTTTCCTGCGCCAGGCTCCGAACCTAGGCCCCCGCCTGCGCGGGGGTCGCACGCCGGTGCTCGCCGGGGTGCTCTTGACCGAGTGTCCCGCGCGGCCGGCCAGTGCACCTTGAATAAAGGAGAGTGCTCAAAGCAGGCTACTCTACTACTGTTAAGCCCGAATGTTACCTGCATGGAAT
>JBCBCO010000231.1:0-642 GCA_038630445.1 Pseudomonadota bacterium
ATATATAGATTCGTTACGTGTTGCAGTGTAGAATCTTGATGGCGGTTCTTCCGCCTCGATTTGCACATCAAATGCAACAGCTTGAGTATATCCTTGACATATCCTTGTTGTATGAATGGTTGTATATACCTTTGGAGAGGGCGCGGTGGGTTCGGCTATGGGCGGGCGTGGTTGGGGAACGGTGAAAGGGAGGAGTCTGTTGTTTAAATGGACAATTCACACCGTTCCTTTTATACCATCTGCCTCATGGCTGAACTGACTAAGGCGTCTATTGATGACGGCATAATGCCGTATATCATGCGATCGAACCCCTCTCACCCACGAATGTTTTTTCAAAGCATTCAATATATAGATCCGTTACGTGTTGTAGTGTAGAATCTTGATGGCGGTCCATCCGCCTCGATTTGCACATCAAATGCAACAGCTTTAAGTATATCCTTGACATATCCTTAGTGTATGAATGGTTGTATATACCTTTGGAGGGGTCGCGGTGGGTTCGGCTATGGGCGGGCGTGGTTGGGGAGCGACGAGTCTGTTATTCAAATTGACAACTCGCTTCGCTCCTTTTAATCATCTGCCTCGTAGCTGAATCGGCTGGAGCGTCGACTGATGACGGCATAATGCCGTGCATCACACGATCGA
>JBCBCO010000232.1:0-634 GCA_038630445.1 Pseudomonadota bacterium
CCCCCCCCCCCCCCCCCCCCCCCCCCCCCCCCCCCCCCCCCCCCCCCCCCCCCCCCCCCCCCCCCCCCCCCCCCCCCATGACCAATTAAAAGCCCGGGAGGAGCCGTAGCTCACTCTATCGAGATGATCTGCCAACGATATTGTATGATATTAAGGATGGTATCAGCTTTTTATTAAAGGGTCGGGATTTCCTATTGCTCATTTAGAAATTGACTTATGCCAGTTTCTTGAAAAGTTGAAACGTATTTTCTGTCTCACTTTGTGGAGCCATCGTACGTAGTTAGGGATATAAGGGTAATGGGCGGAAAAAAAGTGTGGGCGCATTATGGGCGTACTGCCCATAATTACTTTAAAATTGGCGAGAAAAAATAATATAATTATGGGCGCATTATGGGCGCCTAGCCCATATCTTTTTTTTAATTGGCGTCTCAAAAAAAGTTATGGAATGAATAGAGATCGACTTACCCCTGTGTAGATCAATGTTCTAACACATAGTTTTTTTTTGGGAAATTGGGGATCTAAAAAAAAAAAAAAACCCATGGGGGCAGTGGTAATTGATCGGAGGAGCGGGGGGGGGGGAAAGAGTGTGACGTTGGGGGGGGGGGGGGGGGGGGGGGGGGGGGGGGGGGGGGGG
>JBCBCO010000233.1:0-611 GCA_038630445.1 Pseudomonadota bacterium
CCCCCCCCCCCCCCCCCCCCCCCCCCCCCCCCCCCCCCCCCCCCCCCCCCCCCCCCCCCCCCCCCCCCCCCCCCCTATTTTTTGCTTTTTTGTTTGTGTGTTTGTGTGTTTGTGTGTTGTTGTATGTTTGTCCGCGTTTTTCTCAGAAACTATTGGACCGATTTCAATGAAATTTTAACACAAGATAGGTAATGGACCCGAAGGTGCACCTTGACATTTTCATGTTGATTCGATGAATAGCACTCGGACAGCGCATGCCTAAGTAAAAAAGCGTCGTTATTTTGAAGTCGTTATTTTTGCTTAGGCATGCGCTGTCCGAGTGCTATTCATCAAATCAACATGAAATTATCAAGGTGCACATTCGGGTCCGTTATCTATCATGTGTTAAAATTTCAGTGAAATCGGTTCAGTAGTTTCTGAGAAAAACGCGGACAAACAAACACACAAAAAACGTCGTTATTCGGAAGTGTATGTTTGTCCGCGTTTTTCTCAGAAACTACTGGACCAATTTCGATGAAATTTCATGCCCAGGTAGGGCATTGATCCGAGGGTGCACCGTGACATTTTCAGGTGGGGTTGGTGAATAGCACTCGGACAGCGAAGGCCTAAGT
>JBCBCO010000234.1:0-612 GCA_038630445.1 Pseudomonadota bacterium
GTGAAAATACACCTGTAAACTGCCGTTAAAATTCGATTTTTTAATTTACCCACCTAAATTCAGTTAGAATCAAGAATTTTTTGGCAGTTTACAGGTGTATTTTCACGAATATTAGAAAAAAAGTACATCCGACTAGGGGGATTTCAATTTTTTTTTCCAATTATAGTATTTTTTGAAAAAAAATTCCTGTGCCCCCCTTGTCGCGCACTTATTCCCCCCCCCCCCCTTGTTAAGCGGGAAATTTTTCCCTGGGAATTAGTATGATACACACGGTATACGAAATGCGGTTACTGTACAGTAAGCGTGTTTTGTTATCCACCAAAGGAGAGTTCTCTTAAAGAACTCACCGAGTGGGTCTCATTGTTTGGAAACGCTTTTACTTGTGTTATTATTTTCGATTTTTGCTTTCCCCTAAGGGACCCGTCACGTTGATTGTGACCTTGGGTGGGTGGGCGTATTTACATTTTTATTTATTATTTTTTTGGAATAACTTCGTGATATAACTTCGTGATTTTTTTTCTTTTTTTTTTAATGTGTTTAGCTATTAAGGGGAACGCTTTTAAATTTTCTTTCAGTACCAACAAGCCAAAAATAGAGCTTGTAGATATCGGA
>JBCBCO010000235.1:0-607 GCA_038630445.1 Pseudomonadota bacterium
AGAGGAGGGCTAATCAGCACCTTCTTAGTTGTGCGACGCAGTCAGGCCGCAGGCGCAGTGAGGAGACAATTAAACCGATTTGGCTCTAGGTCGCCTGTCGCGCGCTAAGTCCCCCCCCCCCCTTTTATAACCCACTTTTGGGCAATTTTTAACCGATATTTAAGAAAAAGTATCTTTTTTTGTTGGATTTTTTGCAGATTTTGGCAAAGGTAGCCTGTCGCGCACTAAGTCCCCCCCCCCCTTCTTTATCTCAGATTTTGGCCAAAGGGGGGGGGGGGACTTAGCGTGATACACACGGTACTTAGTTTATAGGTGTACCGTAATAATTAACCGGAACAGCCCCCCCCTGGGAACAGCCCCCCCCTCATTAAGGGCCAAATCTGAATTTTTAGACACTTGTTGTCTGGAACAGCCCCCCCTCAGATGTCGTGTATTTTCCTTAGTTTTTTGAAATTTTGATTTTGAAAGAAAACAAAAATAAGGGTACCCCCTTTAATTTTTTTTAATCTAAACTGTCGCCAACACTGGTCATCTAGAACAGCCCCCCCCCCCCTGATTAAGAGACATTTTTGATTTCAGGGGGGGCTGTTCCGGTTAATTATTACGG
>JBCBCO010000236.1:0-596 GCA_038630445.1 Pseudomonadota bacterium
CCTTGCTGACAATGGCAGTCGCGTTGGTACTATTGCGCACGAAGGTTACAGTTGGTAGTCGGCATACCCGGGCGCCCTTACCTCGCTCTTACCTCGGACCCCCCCCACTAGCAGCCAAAATCATACCCCCCCCACTAGCGGCAATTTCTTAACCCCCCCCTGTTTCGCCGGCGGCGCCTGCGGCGGGCTTTTTTTTTACCCCACTTAAAATGAGTAACAATGAATGACATGGGAAAAAATCACGAAAAAAATGCTTCCTCCAATTTACACATTGCTGCAAATTTGGCAATCCAAAAGCTCCTATTCTGAAAAAAAGGCCTTCACATGGAGCAAATATCCCCTTCAACATCAGTATTTGTAGCGTTTCTGGGGCTTTTTTGGCTACCCTACTCAGTCTCTTTACTCGGTCCCGACCCCCCCCACTAGCGGCCAAAATGGTACCCCCCCCACTAGCAAACCGCTGAGACCCCCCCCCACTTCCAACCGACCCCGCGCCCAGGTATGTGTTATACCTACTATTTAAGTCCAATTAGAAAGAGATTGTCCAAAAAAAAATCCTTTATGTAGGCGACGGAAGTTATTGACACTCTTTTCTG
>JBCBCO010000237.1:0-581 GCA_038630445.1 Pseudomonadota bacterium
TTTGGACCATAAGACACTATGCGCGACGAACGCCTCTTTCCGCTGTTTCAGCCCCTTGATGCTCTCACTGGCATTGGCCCCAAGCTGCGCCCCGTGCTTGAGCATTTGGTCGGCGGGGAAACGATATGGGATTTGCTTCTGCATATGCCGGATCGCTGGCTCGACCGCCGCCCGGTAGATAGTTTCGACGCGCTCGAAGCGGACCAGATCGCAACGGTACGCGGCGAAGT
The DNA here is from genome assembly GCA_038630445.1 of Pseudomonadota bacterium. Classification (GTDB taxonomy): domain Bacteria; phylum Pseudomonadota; class Alphaproteobacteria; order Caulobacterales; family Hyphomonadaceae; genus Henriciella. The sequence goes on from JBCBCO010000237.1 coordinate 231, forward strand.
TCACGCCGTCAAAGCGCCCTATAATGACCGTGCCCCGACCCGCGTTCAGTTATTTGATGGCTCTGGGTTTTTAACCCTGACTTACTTCCGCGCGGACAGTCGCTGGCTGCAAGGACAGTTTCCAATCGGCAAAGAGCGGATCGTCTCTGGCAAAATCACGGAGTGGCAAGGCGAACGCCAAATGAGCCATCCCGACTTCGTCATGGATCCAGCACGCGGAGAAATGCCGCCGCCGGTCGAGCCGATCTATCATCTCACATCCGGCCTTACGAATAAGCGGGTGCATATGACGGCGAAGCTTGCAGTCGAGCTGATCCCCAATGATCTCCCTGAATGGGGCGATCCTCATTT
>JBCBCO010000238.1:0-579 GCA_038630445.1 Pseudomonadota bacterium
GTGTGCTATTACTATATATCGAATTACCATTGCAGAATTAAAATAAAAAAAAAAATCGTTTGAGGCCAGAATTTATCTAGAATGATCCCCCTCCCCCCACCCCCTTTTTTTCCTATTACCCCCCCCACTTTGACCGTTTTTTAGATTTTTCTCGTTTTTAGAGGCGGTAAATTGACCTTTTTCCAAAAAACCGTTTCCTATTTTACTCCCCCTTCACCCAATTTTTCCTTCCCATTTCCCCCCCCCCACCCCCTCTCCCCAAAAGCCAATTTTTTTCTTAAAAAAATTGTAGTTCAAATTTTTTGTGATGTTTCTGGCCTTTGAGGTCTTTTGGGTCTTTCAGGTCTTTTAGATCCAAGCCTCAAAACTAATGGAAGACCATTTGTGGAAAAATAGGTGGGGGGGAGGCACTTGTGTGGTTATCCTTTGCGAAATTTCATTTTTTTAAGTTGTGGGTGGGGGAATTATGAAATCATGGTAGTTGTGGTGAAATCTGTCTCAATCTTGGGGGGGAGGGGAAGAGGGGAAAATTTGGGAAATTCTGGGTAGGGTGGGGGGGGGGGCAAAATGGAGAGATTT
>JBCBCO010000239.1:0-557 GCA_038630445.1 Pseudomonadota bacterium
CGCGCGATAGCCTCGGCCATGTCTCCTCCAGATTTTCGCGGCGGACTTCTCGTACGGCTCGCTCGCTGTGTGCATCTGCAACGCTAGAGCCCAAGCACCATTTTGGACATGATATTGCGCTGAATTTCATTCGACCCCGCATAGATGGATGTCTTGCGATAGTTGAAATAGCTTGGCGCGACAGGGCCGGCATAATCTGGCGTTGCCAAATCGCTATTCGCCCCGGCTCGGGCGACGGCAAACGTATCCTGCACAAAGGGGGCCGCATAGCCGCCAACCGCTTCGAGCGACAGTTCTGAAATCGCTTGTTGGGCTTCAGACCCTGCGCATTTCAACATCGAACTTTCCGGCCCGACGGCCTGGCCAGCGGAGAGCGCAGAGAAGATTCGAAGCTCAGTCGCGTTAAGCGCCTCGATCTTCATTTCCATAGCGGCAATCTTACGCTGGAAATCAGGATCCTTCAGCAAAGGCTCACCGCCGGATTGTTCCACGCTCGCGAGCTTTTTCGTCTTCTGGAGGGCATTCTTCAGACCAGGCGCATAGGCGTTTCCGCGCTC
>JBCBCO010000023.1:0-23400 GCA_038630445.1 Pseudomonadota bacterium
GTCTCTTTATTCATTGCGATGCTGCTGACCATCGGTCTGGCCCATTTGCTGGTTCGGACGATGTTGAAGCGGATCGATGTGTGGAGGCTGTTCCTGGTTGTCATTGTGACCGTGACATTCGCAGGGTTGCACACGTTTATTGATCGTCTGATTTTCGCACTGGCGAAGCCTAAAAAGGAGATATCGGGCTGGTTTAACTATGGCGTTGGCGACATGTTTTATATGGATGCTTGGATTTTCATGTGCTGGGTCTCGCTGTTCTGGGGTTTATTGCAATACTTCAAGAGTAAGGAACTGGTGCGCGTTGCGCCCCGAGTGCCTGAGTCTGTGGTTGCCAGCCCTGACTGTCCCGACCCCGGTCCGGAGGATTATTTCTGGGTCAAACATCAAGATCGCCAAATTCGTGTGAATGCAGACGACATTGAGGCAGTGGAGGCCGTGCGCGATTACGTTGAGCTACATACACCGACAAAGTCGCATTTTATGCGTGGTAAAATTTCTGAGATTGAGCAGCGGCTGGATCCAAAGCAGTTCGTCCGCGTACACCGGTCGTTCATCGTCAATCTGAAGCAGGTGGAGGCCCTTAAAACAGCCGAAAGCGGTGGGCGTCTAATTGTGATGACCTCCGGACGGGAGGTGCGTGTTGGGCGAACTTTCTTGTCGAATGTTCGTGAAAAGCTGGTGTCCTGACGACCCGAAGGCAGATGCAGTTTGTCGCGTTTCGCGTGTTGTTTACCTCATTTGGCCTGACGGAAGCCTGCAATTGTCATTTTATTACGAGGTCTTTTGGAACCTCCAATTTTGAAAGACATTCACCCGAAGGTTAGGCCCCAAACTCTGACCTTCACCCCTTACCGCAGGAAAGAGCGTTGGGCCCTGAACACCCGGCGCTCTTTCTATGCGGCTAAGCCGCTTCCAGCGTCTTCACCTGCACATGCGTCGGCTTGGACATGCCTTTGCCGTAGAGGTTCACCTTCAGCTTGGAGATCGCGTGGACGAGCGCGTTTGGGCCGTATTTGATCTCGCCGGTGAACTCGATGTTCGGGAAACGATCAAAAATGTGCTCATAAGCGGTGCGCAGTTGCATCTGGGCGACGCGGGAGCCAAGGCATTTATGGACGCCGTGGCCGAAAGCGATGTGCTTGCTGACATTATCGCGGGTCATGTCGAACACATCCGGGTTCGGGAAAATGTCTGGGTCGCGATTGCCTGCGCCGTACCACATGACGACTTTTTCGTCTTTCGCGATGAGCTGGCCGTTGAGTTCGATGTCTTCCAGCGCTGTGCGGCGCATGTGTTTGACGGGCGAGACCATACGTAGCGCTTCTTCCGACATGGCCGGGATCATGGAGCGGTCAGAGAGCACCATGGCGCGTTGGTCCGGCCACTCGGTCATCAGCTTGATCGTGCCTGAGAGCGAATTGCGCGTCGTGTCATTACCGGCGAAAATGATGAGGAGCCATGAGCCGTCTAGATATTCCTGCGGTAGGAGTTCATCATCGAGTTTGGAATGCGCGATTGCCGTTAGCAGGTCTTCGCGCGGATTGGCACGGCGGTCAGCCATGACTTTAGCACCATAAGCAAACATTTCATCCACCACTTTCTTAAAGCGGAAGGGGAACATCGGCTCGCTCATAAAGGTGCGCCATGGGTTCGACATGAACTGGCTCGCCATTTCGAGATAGTGCATCCAATAGACGATCTTCTGACGATCCTCTTCATCAACGCCGAGCATCTCGCAGAGCGTGAAAAGCGGGAGTTGGTTGGAGAAGACGTCCACGAAATTACATTCCGGGCCTGCGCGCTCAAGGTCGTCGCAAAGTTCTTCGACTTTGTCGTGCACGCGCTGTTGCAGGACTTTGACATAGGCCGGGATAAAGAAGTCTTTCTGCTGAATGCGCATCTGCATATGCTGCGGCTCATCCGTGGAGATCATCGTATCGAGGGCTGCGCGGACCAGGATTTCCGGCTTCCAGTGCTTCTTCGGCGGTACAGCCATATTGATGCCGCCGCGCTGGGACGAGAAGACTTTGGGGTTCAGCTCGACGGCTTTAATATCGTCATAGCGCGATACCGACCAGAAGCCGTCCGCGCCCTTGCGCATACGAGACCACATGACCGGCGCGCGCTCTCGCATATCTTTGTAAAGGTCATGAGGATGGCCGCGTGTCCAAGAATTGGGGTTCCAAAGCGCGAAGTCAGTCTCCAGCATCGGATAGACCGCTGGATTGATCGGATCCATATTCCCGCGATCTTCGAGAATATCGTCGCTAACGAGTCTCATGGGCCAAACCTCCCTGGCACCGAATTCAATTTTCGAGGCGCTTTCTGCGAAGCACTTAATCGTAATTAGAATAGGGTGTCGCTAGGGTAGACAAGAGGTCCGTGCGATTTTTAGTCCGAATAGTACGGTTTATCGCCTGCAATCGTGACGCGCTCCATGATCCGAACATTCGGGAAATAGTCGCTGGCGGCATAGTGCTGGCAGGCGCGATTGTCCCAGAAGGCGAGGGAGCCCGGTGCCCAGCGGAAGCGGCACTGGTATTCGGGCGTGGCGGCGCGGCTGTAGAGATATTTCAGCAAGGCGTTGCTCTCATCTTGATCCATGCCAACAATATGGGTGGTAAAAGCGCCGTTGACGTAAAGCGCTTTCTCCCCGGTCTCAGGGTGTGTGCGGATGACCGGGTGCTCCTGCGGTGGATATTTATCGTGCAGGCTGGACGGGTCTTTTCCCAATCGTTTGGCAAAGACGCGGGCGATATCGTGAATTGCGGTCATGCCTTGCAGGCGCGTTTTCAGATCTTCATCGAGGTCTTCAAAGGCCATGACCATATTGGAAAATAGCGTATCGCCACCAACCTCCGGTAATTCCATCGCGCGCAGGATTGAGCCTAGGCTAGGCTCTTCCCGCCAAGTGACATCTGAGTGCCACATATTCTCCGTTCCCTTGGACTTGGCCCCGTGAGCGATGCGGAGAACCTCCGGGTCGGGCTGTCCTTTTGGCGTTGCTGGATGGATTTCAAGTTCACCAAAGCCGCGTGCAAAAGCGATATGTTGTTCGCGGGTGAGATCATGCTGATCGCGGAAGAACACGACTTGATACTTCAAAAGCGCGGCGCGCACTTCCTCGATAAGGGTATCGTCAGCGTTAGTGAGATCAGCGCCAATCAGCTCAGCCCCGATGGCTGGTGATATCAGGCGCGGTTCGAAGCGTGTGAATTCAGTGGTAGTATCGTAGGCCATGTTGGTTCCTCCCAGAACTTTTTTGGAAGGTTAGCACATTGATTGGATCTCTTGAACTCCTGAATCAACTTTTCGATCGATTCGATCTTTTCCGGCGCAAGCATCATTCGGCGCGAAATTTTTGAATAGCTGAGTTTACTCTCTTTAGACTGTTACGTACGCTCGCCTATTCCTTTGTTCTGCCGATCTAGAAGCTGTCTGTTATAATGAAATATTTCACACTTTTTATCTTGCTCGCAAGCTGCGCAACTTCTGCGATCCCTTCATCTGACCTGCTCGATACAGATGTAGCCCAATCTGATCTGAGCAACCATTATGAGATGATGGTCAAGTTTGACCCGGAGAGTGGTAACCTTGATGCTTCGGGCATCATCGAGATTGTTGCGGATACCGAAGTTCAGCAGATCGACTTTCTCTTAAACGGCAATCTCGATGTTGAGCGATTTGAGACGGGTATTCTAAGCGAGATAAACATTGAGTCCGGCACATCACTCGATAGCTATCAGCTGCCTAAGACACAGAAAGTATCGATCATTTTGCAGGCACCCTTGAATGAGGGTGAAGCTGTGACGATTGGTTTCGCTTATGCGGGTCAGTTGACAACCGACAGCATCGAAATTGGCCGGGGCGGTGTTGATCCGGCATGGACTGAAATGAGTATGGGCGCGCTCTGGTATCCGTTATGGCTTGAAGAGTTAGCTATGACCGCGTCCACTCAACTCGAAATACCGGAGCAATATGATCTTACCGGCTCGGGAGATCTGAAGCGTATCGCTCCAACGGTCTGGCAACTTGAACAGTCTGAGCCTGTGATCGGGCGGCTCACCTTTTTTGCATCAAATGGTTGGGAAGTGTCGACGCAGGCTCTGAATGAAGGGACTGAGATGGTTCTGTATTCGATCAAGCAGGAACCGGGCGCCGTTGACATTTTTTCTGCGGTTCAGGGTGCGTATGAAGACTTTGAAGCGATTTTTGGTGCGCCTTCGCGTGAGACCGGGCAAATTCGGCTCCTCAACGCAAATGACGATATAGGCCTTGTTTTTCCGGCTGAGGCCTATGCCACTGGAGGAGACTTTATCGTTCTGGACAATGCGTCCTCGCCAGACGCGCGAGATAATACGCTCAACCATGAAATCGCTCACATTTGGTGGTTTGCGGGGCAGCCTGGTACGCCGGATGAGTTTCTTTCAGAATCGATTGCTGAATATATGGCTATGCGTCGAGGGGCTATGGTTTGGGGACAGGAATGGCTCGATGAGAAGCGCGCATCTGTAAAAGCACAAGCTGACCAGCTCGATGTTTCTATTTTGGGCATTCAAGGGTTCAGCGCCACGCGTCAGCCCCTATTGTATAAAAAGGGACCGCACGCACTTTGGATGCTGCATGATCGTATTGGCGAAGACGATATGAATGCGCTTTTAAAGGAAACACTCGTGCGCGACGTTGAAACGATGAGCGCCTTTTTCGCCCTATTGGAAGAGCAACACGGCGAAACTGTCAGCCGATGGTTTGAAAACCAGCTCTAGAAAATTTTCGAGTGGCACTGAACGACTAGATTTTCTCCAACTCTTTGGGCGCTTCGGCCTTTTTCGGCTCTTCCTTCTTGCGGGGTTTAGGGAGCAGACGAAAGCGCGTCTGGCACCAGGCGAAGTCGACGCCGACATCGATCAGGGCGTCTGAGCGACCGCATGGGCACATGAAGGGCAGGACGCCGTAGATGACGTAGGTCTCACCCTGCACCAGCGGCACGGGCTCCCCCGTCACATGATTGGGTCGCGCATCCACGCAGAGGACGAGATCGCCATCATTTGGATTGTAAGTCATAGTCTAAAATAGCATATGCCTAAAGGCGCGACTAGGATTTTCGATATCACACACTCGGCGTGAGGCCCTACGCGTACCTCGGCGCGATCTTCAGGTTCTTCACCCAACCGAGCTTTTCGTACGCCAAAAGCAACGTGCCATTATAGTCGACGATGCGGTTCCAAAGGCCTTTGCGGGGTTTGTGGAGGGCGCTTTGCGGCTCGTCATGGTGGTGGTCGTGGAAAGCCTCGCCGCCTGTGAGCAGGCCGATGACGTGATCCGCCCAAACCGGTGTCGGCAGATGGCCCAGGACGTTGATACCATATGTGGTCGCGTGGAACTGGATCGCGCGTCCGATGACGACGCAGGCATGAATGATCGCGGTCAGGACCAAGTCTCCGCCTGCGGCCCAGACAATCAGGTAGATCGCGGCCGGAATAACCAGATGCACAACGAGCGACAGGGAATCGTAGAACTTATCCATCCAGACGATGATCGGCTGCTGCTTCAGCCAGAAGGCCATTGGGCGCGCCATGTCTTTCGCGTCACGCCAGAGGATCCAGCCGACCCAGGCCCAGCGCTTGGACTCGTGTGGATTGTGCGGGTCGCCCGGCTCATCTGAGAAACGGTGATGCTGGCTGTGATAATTGACCCAGTCCTTCACGTTGCCCTGCATCGCTATGATCAAATTGAGCATGGTCAGAACCTGGGCGGGCGCGCGGAGCTCTCCCGCTTTGTGCTGCAGGATACGATGCAGGGGACCAATGCCAGCATTGCAGATCACAATCGTCAGCGCGACGATTCCAAGGCCCATGGGTAGATACCACCAGTGCAGATTGAGCGCTTCGAGTGCTAGGCCAAGCACGGTCATCGTGATCAGCAGGGCGAGGCCCAAAACCGGATAAAGGATCGCCGAGAAAAAGCTCGCGAAATTGAACGTCTTCCACGTTTTGGGAATGGCCAACGAACGTGGAATAACCTGAGGCCGCTGTCTGGATTGCTTTGGTGTGACGTTGTTTAGATCAGTCATGTCTTCAACTTAAGCCTTATTCGCGCAAATTTGTGAATGATGTTTCTCAGCCGTACTTGAAACGCCTTAATCAGGCATTTAGCCTGATCGTTGGGAGGATCAAATTATGTCAAAGATGGATGACCTTGTATCCGGCCTGCGCCGGATTATAACCAGCAATGATAGCGATGGGCGATCAGGCATCATGATTGATGACGGTCCGGCAGCTGAGTTTCGCACAGGCGATTTGGGCGGCCTCTTTGAAATCTGGCAGGAAGAAACGAGTGGCCCGCTGGACGGAGCAGATAGCGATGATTTCGGCAAAGGTACACCGCAGCTTTCGCCCGATCAGGGCAAAGTAAAAATCCGTTGGTTTACAACAGGACCAACGCCCGAGGGCGCGCCGCCTGAGATGATCGCGGATCTGACCCAGAAGGCTTTTGTTGCTATTGGCGCTGGCGATCATCAGCCTGATACGAGTAAGCACCCGGCGATGCATCAAACTCATACGCTGGATGCGATTATTCTTGTAAAGGGGCGCGTTCGACTGATCCTCGATAAGGAGGAGACCGTCATCGGGCCGGGAGACGTCGTGGTGCAGCGCGCGACCAATCATGCCTGGGCGGTGGAGGGCAGCGAACCCGCTTTATTCGTGGCTGTCCTCGTGGATCGGACCTAGCTTGGTTATACTCGCAGCGTGGTTCGGCGCGCAGCAGCCTGGCTTGCTGCAGGACTGACCGCGGATTTCGAAGGCGGCCTCGCTCGGTTTCATTCCTGCTTTGGACGCCGCTTGCATAAGACCCGTAATCGCCTCCGGTGCATCGATTTCCTCAGCTTGTCCGCAGCCTTCGCAAACGAAGAGCGCAATTGGACCATCGCTTGGACCAAGATCCAACGCGATATAAGCATTGAGACTCTCGATGCGTTTGACGTAGCCAAGGTGAATGAGGAAATCGAGCGCGCGATAAGCCGTTGGCGGTGAGATCGACCCGACGCCTTCAAGGGAAGCGAGCACCTCATAAGCCGTCATCGGCTTATCGGCAGACAGCAGCGTCGCGAGGACATGACGGCGAATGCGTGTCAGGCTTTTCCCGTCTGCGCGGGCTTCGTCCTGTGCGGCTTCAAGCAAATCCGAATGGCTCGGGCGTGCCGTTGTTGTCCCTCGCCAACGCCTGCGATGAAGACGTTTTTGGCCGGTTGCCGTCGTTTTTCTCAAGCGTGTCATAATATGACGTTTAACTCAGTTTCGGCGAGCCGTCGATACAAAAATCGGGGATGTAACTTGACGGGTTAAACGATATGTACAAAGATAGAACAAATATAGATCATATGGGGTTAAAATGTCGGCTGAACTCATCCCCGACGCTGTCCAGCATGCAATAGACGAAGCTGGTTTGTCGGACGCCTTTGATTTGCGTGGGCGTGCTTTCGTTGACTGTCCCGCCTGTGGCACGCGCGCAGGGTTGAAGCTCAGCTTGATTACGGCACGTGTGAATTGTGCGACTTGCGGGCTGGAAGGGCCATTGCTGACTTATCTGCGAGAGTGTGATCGCGAGCCCATGTGGGATGAAGAGGTTTGTGAGCCTGCAGAGATTATTATTCTCGATGCGCAGCGGCCGTCCAAATCGGTGACAGGCATACCTGAACGAGCAGTAGACCGCATGGTCATGGATCCTGAAATTCTCAATGAGGTGGATTCTGATGCTTTAAGTGTCAGCTCTCGCCGGAGTGACGGTCGCTTTGGTGAGCGCTTGATTATGAGCTTGCTCGCCGTCGTATTTTTGATCGCGGGGCTGGGCGCTGCCGGGTTGTCGGGGTTTGCAAACTATCAGGCTTTCAGCGGTGTTGTCGCAGATCCTATGCAGGCAAGCATTTGGGGGTGGGCGGGTGTCATTGCGTCGGTCTGTTCTTTCGGCGGGTTCACATTTTTTTGGTGGCATATGTCAGGTCGCAGGATTGGCGAAGCCATGCGTGCTCTGGCTTTCGCGATTGCCGGAGCAGCCACCAGTATTGCGGGTACAGCCCTGTTTATGGACAATAATGCGGCTATGGAAACCGCGGAACGCGAACAGAATCTGGCGTCGCGAACCGTTGTCGAAAGTCAGATTGAGGATTGGTCGCGTCAGCTGGCGGGTATCCCGCTGGAAACAAGATCTGTTGAGGGTTTAGAGGCTTACCTCGCTGGGGTGGAAGCGGCGGGACGCACGCATCAGAAGCCGTATCGTGATGCGCAAAATGAGTTGGGGCTCGCGAAGCGGCGCGCTGATCTTGAACAGCGAATTGACGAGGCACGCGCCTCCTTATTAGGGAAAGGGGACTTGAATATTCGTGTCCAATCGGAGGTTCAGTCGCTCCCTGGATGGCTGTTTGCTGTGATGTTGGAAGTGTTTAGCTCGCAAGGCACAAGCATTGCCTTTGTGTCGCTCTTGCTCCTCTATGGGCCTGTTTCAGCGCACGAGGATCGAGAGATGGTGCAGGACGGTGATGCCTTAGCAGTGATTTGAAATCAGATCGGCCCTGCGTCTATGACACGGCCTGGGTTGAACAGGTTATGTGGATCAAGGGCGCGCTTGATAGCGATCATTGCTTTGGTCGCGGCGCCCGATCGTGAGTGGGCAAGTTCATCGCGTTTTAGACGTCCAACACCGTGTTCTGCGCTGATCGATCCGCCGAAGTTCATAACCGTGTTATGCACCGCATCGGTAATTTCATCAGCATGGCTGGCGAGGGTTTTTGCATCAGCGTTACCCGGTTCGCAGGCTGAATAATGAAGATTGCCGTCTCCGACATGGCCAAAAGCGACAATCTCGGCGTCCGGCGCGATCGCGTGTACAGCTGTTTTGCAAGCGATTAAAAATGCAGGGATGCTGGAAATCGGAACGGAAATATCGTGATTGATTGATGTTCCAAAGGCGCGTTTTGAGAGCGGGATCGCTTCACGAATGGCCCAGAAAGAGTCACTTTGGGATAGACTTTTCGAAATGATAGCGTCGCTGGCGATGCCTGTCCTGAGCGCGTCCTCAAGCGCGGTTTCCAGTAACTCGCGGGCATAGTCTTCGCGTGTCATCGAAATCTCGCAAAGCACGCGCCAAGCGGTATTTGATGGATTTGGGTCGCGGACATCCGGCATATCTGCCCTGACCATATCGATTGCATTTGCCGGGATCATTTCAAAACTGGTAACAGTGTCACCAGCGTGATTACGAATGCATTCGAGTAGTTGAAGCATGTTCTCAGCGGTCTCGCAGGTGATCCAGGCACTGGCGCGTTTGACCCGTGGAAACAGCTTGAGCGTCGCGGCTGTGATCACACCGAGCGTGCCTTCCGCGCCCGCGAACAAGTGTTTCAAGTCATAGCCGATATTGTTCTTGCGCAGGCCGGACAACCCGTTCCAAATCTCACCGTTTGGTAGAACGACTTCGAGACCGAGCAGGAGATCGCGCATCATTCCGTAACGCAAGACGGCCACCCCCCCGGCATTGGTCGAAATCAAGCCGCCGATCGTTGCAGTTCCTTGAGAGCCAAGTGAGAGAGGAAAAAGCCTACCCGCCTCTTCGGCAGCGGACTGCGCCGTCACGAGAGGTGCCCCCGCCTCAATTGTCAATGAATTGTTGAAGCCATCTATATCGCGTATGGCCTGCATTCGGCGCAAACTTAGAGTGATTTCCCCGTGCGGCGTGCCCGCATCCACAAGCCCGGTATTGCCGCCCTGCGGCGTAATGGCGACGCGGTGCTTTTGACAAAGTTTTACAAGTGCAGCGACCTCTTGCGTTGATGCCGGTAGAGCAAGCGCTGGCGTGTAGCCTTGATAGGTCCCACGCCAGGGTGTGCTGGCAGCATGGAGGAGATCAGGATCCGTTCGCCAGCCTTTCGAGCCAAGTAGATCTTTCACAGCACGCTCAAACGCCGCCGGTAGGATTTGGGTTGGAACTGTGTCTGGCATTTAAATCTCTTCCATACGCTCGGCGAGCGGTGTTCCGGCGAGGGCATCAATGACGCCTCGCCGAGCCGTTTCGGACTTATTCTGGTTGAGTTTTACCACACCTTCTAGGCGCTCAGGAATAAGACGAAACGCCGTGATCCCATTTACGAGCGCCGCATACTTTTCCGTTGGCAGATTATTCAATGTCCAAGGCTGTTTCGGAGCGAGTTCGGTCTCGAATCGGGTAGATAAATCGTCTAAAAAAGAATGCGTTTCGTCGCGATCGAGTGTTTGGATCTGGCCCTCAGCTTCGGCGCTAAGATAGTTCCATGTCGGGACCTGGTCCGGGCCAAAATTATACCAGTCGGGTGAAATATACGCGTGTGGACCGGTTGCGATGAGCAGAGCAGAATTGGCCTCGCCGATCATATCCGTAATCGGATTAGCCTTGGCTGTATGGAACCGAAAAGTTGGCCCGTTTGTCGCGTCCCGATCGACGAGGACAGGCGTGTGCGTCGCAACAGGTTTTGACCCGGCACTGGCAATAATAAGAGCGAAAGGGTAGTCCTCAATCAGATCGCAGAGGTGGCGAGTATCGCTGGTGTGAAAGAGCTTGCTCGGATGCATGGATTAGCCCCTCGCCGCACGGGTGAGACGATCATTTATCGCTTCGCCTAGGCCTGTTTGCGGGATCGGTGAAACAGCGATATGGGTGTGGCTTTCATCTAGTCGGCGCAGCATTGCGAAAAGATTGGCCGCTGCCTCCGTCAGATTATCTGAAGGCGACAGGTTCAGTGTTGCTTTGACAGCGCCGAAGCCAAGCAAAGCTTCGTCCGGTCCCGGACTGCCTGCGTTCAGACGGAGCTGGGCATTGGGTGCGTAGTGGCGCAAAAGCTGACCAGGCGCTGTCGGACTGTCAGGGCTCGTTTCTGGTCGTATCAGGCCGGGCCAGACCGCTTCAATTTGTTGGGGCATAACAGTCCCTGCGCGCAATAACACGGGGGCGTTGTGACGTGCATCAATAATCGTGGACTCCACCCCTGTTTGGCACCGCCCGCCATCAAGTATGAGGTTAATTTTGTTCCCAAGATCTGTCGCAACGTGCGCGGCTGTGGTTGGACTAACTCTACCTGACAGGTTGGCCGATGGGGCCACAAGAGGGCCGCCGAACCGCTTGATCAGGTCAAGAGCGATTGGGTGAGCGGGACATCGCAGAGCAATCGTCGATAGGCCGGACCGAGCGAGATCGCAGGTCTTGGCTGTCGGGGCAAGATCGACGACAAGTGTGAGTGGACCAGGCCAGAACGTGTCAGCAAGTTTGAGCGCGAAGTCTGAAAATTGGCCCTCTATTCGCGCCATGTCGAGCTTGCTGACATGCGCAATAAGTGGATTAAACTGCGGTCTGCCCTTCGCTTCATAAATCGTGGCAACCGCATCAGGATTGGAGGCATCCGCCGCAAGTCCATAAACCGTCTCCGTCGGCATTGCGACGAGATCGCCGCCTCGTAAATCCGCGACGGCACGGGTGAGAACAGCTTCATCCGGTTGCAGAATATCAGCACACATAACCGTGCTCTTATCAGGCCCGAGACCACACGCCTAGCGTGTCTGAACCGCCCCTTGTTCACCGGCTGCTAACCTTAACCGTTTAAGCCCTTTAATTAACTTAATCGCCATACCGCCGCCACCATTGTCAGGCACCGCATTGATCATGTTTGCTTCGCTCGCCTTTCTGTTTCCATTGATGACCGTGACCGGTCCGATGGATGATGCCTTGCGCGCGACTGAAGCGCCGCCGACTTTGCGCGCCGCGTTTACGGTCGAGTTGACCTCTGAGCGAGCCGAGCGGGTCTATTCATTTGATCCGCGTCTTGAGCCGGATGAGCGCTGGCGGCTGGTTTCTGCACGTGGAGAGGATGGGGCACTGGATGATGCGGGGGCCGCGTGGGGCGCTGAAGCTGCGCCGGACGGTCGGCTGTTTCCCGATGATCTACGCGCAAGTCTGGGCGCGTTGGTTGAGGTGGAAGATCTTGGCCCGGCCTGGCGGGTGAAATTCGATCATGTGCCCTCCGCGAACGATACGGAGCTCGACACCTGGGCGGTGAGCCAATTGCAGGCTGAGGCCTGGGTTGAACCGGTGCAGGGGGCGTTTTTGCGGTTGGATTATTCGCTGCCACGCCCGGTACGAGGCCCTGAGGGTGGACGACTGACCAAGTTTGAACAGTCTTACCTGTTGGAGCGTGAACCGGTTTGGGGGATGTCATATGTCTCCCGGTATAGCCTGTCCTTTGAGGCAAAGGCGGCATTCAGAACCGTACGGCGTGACTATGATGCCGTGATCACGGAAGCGACATTTTTCTTTGCGAGCCGCGATGCTGAGCAGCAATTTATGGACATGCGGCAAGCTGAGACTGGAATAGCCCTCGTCTCACGTTAGCACTTTTCGCTTAGGGCGCAGGCCTCCGCGGGGGCGGCGCACAAGTGCCGAGCGGCCATTCGCCGATGGCGCGTTTCACCTTCGGTCAAAACGCTCTAGTTCTGCCTTAATGGCGATTCATATGGTCAAACTCTGTGTGGGTGCGGATGACGTGCAAGATCTGCGCGACTGGCAGGCGCACGTGATGAAGACGTATCCGGCGCCTGTTCACCACACCCGAATGATGCCGAAGCGGGCGGAAGAACTGGCTGATGGCGGTTCGATCTATTGGGTGATCAAGCGTCTGATCCAAGTGCGCCAGCGGATTATCGATGTGCGTGAGATTACGGATCGCGGTGGGCGCAAGGCTTGCGAGCTTGTGTTTGATAAAGAGCTCGTGCCGGTTGAGCCGCGCCCGAAAAAGCCGTTTCAGGGCTGGCGCTATTTGCAACTCAAGGATGCTCCGCCGGATTTGAAGGCCGGGAGTGGGGCGATTGAAATGCCGTCGACTTTGCGTGCGCAATTACGGGAAGCCGGCGTTTGGTGAGGGAAATCGGGTGCGGGATTTGATCCCCCTCCAACTCCCCCTTTTCAAGGGGGAGAGTCTCCTTTCCCATATCTATATTAGGAGCTGAAGAACTCCCTCCCCTGCAAGGGGAGGGTTGGGGAGGGGTCAAGATACTGAACGCGATTAGTTATGCTCACCCAACCCAGATCGGCGGCCTGCGCTGCGCCCAGGGCTGCGCCTGTTCCAGCTGTGCGGCGAGGCTGAAGAGGAGCTCCTCTTCTCCGCAGCGCGCTGAGAACATCATTCCGATTGGCAGATTTTCATCGGTCCAGTGTAGAGGTACCGACATAGATGGCGCACCGATCTGGTTGAAATAGGCGCACCACGGCGCGAACGTCGTCACCGCGACGCCGTACTCGTCGACATTGTCCGGGCTGAGCGACAGGACGCCGAGTTTTTCAGGTGCGCGGGCAAGCGTGGGCGTCAGGATGACGTCATAGGCGCCACCCACCATGAAATGGTCGAAATCGATGGCGGCTTTGATGCTGGCATAGTTTGCATTCATCAGCTCGACCATCGGGATTTGGGTTCCGAACTCGACAAAACGATTAGTTACGGCTTCTAACTCATCCTCGCGCAGAGGGCGACCGAGGACTTCAGCGCGACCGGCGGCGAGCATGGCCGTCGCGGCCGAGACCGTCATCATCAAGGACTTGCTGAGCGCCTCGCCATCGGTTTGCGGGCCTGCCTCCTCGACCACGTGGCCGAGCGATTCCAGCAGTTTGACCGTGTTCGCGACGCCTGCTTTGGCATCCGCGTCGCCTTCATGGCCGTTCGGAGCCTTGATCCAGACCGCGATTTTGAGCTTGCCGGGATCGCGCTGCGTTGCCTCGAGGTAGGTGCCTTTTGGCGGCGGCGCGACATAGCGTGAGCCGATTTCCGGGCCGTGGGAGATGTCGAGCAAAGCCGCACTATCCCGCACGCTACGGCTGACGGCGTGATGGCAGGATTGGCCGTTCCAGCCTTCCGTCACCCAAGGCCCCATCGGCGTGCGCCCTCGTGATGGCTTCAGGCCAAACAGACCCGTGCAAGCAGCGGGAATGCGGATCGATCCGCCACCATCACTGGCATGCGCGGCAGGGACAACGCCTGCGGCAACCGCAGCAGACGCGCCACCCGAAGAGCCGCCAGAGGTGCGGGTCACGTCCCACGGATTGCGCGTCTGGCCGTAAAGCTGGCTTTCCGTGGAGGTGGTCAGGCCCCATTCTGGACTGGTGGTCTGAGCAAAGATCGTCAGGCCAGCGGCTTTGTAGCGTGCGGCCAGCACGCTGTCTTGAGGCTCAATATTGTCTTTCCATCCGACTGAACCATTGGTCATTGGATGGCCCGCGATTGAGATGCCGAGATCCTTAATCGGATAGGGGACGCCGGTGAATGGACCATCCGCGAGACCGCCTTCAATCTGGGCCTCGGCTGCGCCGTCGAACATGTTGGAGAAACAGTTGAGGTCGGTTTGGACCTTTTCGGCGCGTGTGCGGGCCTCGCTGAGCAGTTCGCCCGGCGTGACCTGTTTGGTGCGGAGCAGCTCTGCCAGCCCTAGAGCATCGTACTGATCGTAGTCATTCATATTGGCCTCCCGTAATTTTAGAGAGGATGGACGGGAATTGCGGTGGAGGGAAGAGGTATGAGATCAGCTTTTTTCAAAAACAAGGTTCGTCCAAGTCACACCACGCCGGATGTTCCCAGCCTGAATTGAGGCGGTAGTTGTGCACATGAGCGGCCTCAGGCCAACTTTATCGGCAAGCGCAGTCGTTTCTTCACCTGATACATCGAACATGCGACGCCCTTGAGGCACGGGACCATGACGCAGGTTTAAGATTAGCCGCCCACTTGGACGCAAAAGTCCCGCGATATGGGGCATTGCTATGGTGCGTTCATCCTCATCAAGATGCATCCAGACACCATTCATGAGCGCCATATCGAAGTCCTGATCGAGCGCCCGCACTTTGGTTAAATGAGGTAAACGATCATCAAGCCAATGAATATTGGGCTCTGGATGAAGCGCCTGTCCGCCGAGGCGAAGTTCATTGGTCGGCTCCACCGCAACCACGTCATGGCCTTGGGAGGCGAACCATCCTGCGTCCCGACCTGTGCCTGCGCCGATATCGATGATTTGAGATGGGGCTTGCGGAAGCCAATCCAGCCATGCGGCGTGCACTTCATGATGCCGAAGCTGCTCGTAGCGGATGAGGAGGTTTGGGGCTTCGTGAGCATAGCCGATGTTGGAAGAAGTCAAACTCAGTCCTCCTAGTATTCTAATACGCCTCTACCAAATGGATATAAATCGACCTTCGATAAATCCTCACTTTGGAAGTGCCGAAGCGTGTTATGGTCAAACCCGAATATTGAAGTTGCGCATATCCCAAGAAAGCTATGGTCTACCGGAAGCGTTAGAAAAAGTGACACATCGACCGTACGCGTTAAAGCCCCATGAACTTTGAAGCCAAAGCCTACGGGTTCAAAATTTACAGGCCGATTCTCGATTTCTATTCCTATGGAAAAGTCGACTGTAGTGCGGCCGACAGCTGAGTCAAAATGCAGTTTGGCCAGTAAGAAGCTCACTCCGCCGCGACGCCTTTTCCGTCATCGTCCAGCGTTTCCAGCATGGCGACGGCGGCGTCTGCGATGACAGTGCCCGGTGGGAAGATCGCGGCTGCGCCAGCCGCGCGTAGCGCGTCGAAATCCTGCGGAGGGATAACGCCGCCGACCATGATTTGGGTGTTGGCAGCGCCTTCGTTTCCGAGGGCGCGGCGCAGTTCCGGGACGAGCGTCAGATGCCCGGCTGCAAGCGATGAGGCGGCGACTACGTCGACCCCGGCTTTGCGCGCATCGGCGGCGGCTTCTTGCGGCGTTTGGAAAAGGGAGCCGATTTCGACGTCCCAGCCGAGGTCCATAAGGGCGGAGGCGACGACCTTTTGGCCGCGATCATGGCCGTCTTGGCCCATTTTTGCGATATAAATCTTGGGTTTACGGCCATGTTTTGAGGCGAAGGATTCGGCCATACCTGCGGCTTCTTTCGCGCGGTCAGTTTGTTTCACGCCAGCGCCGTAGACGCCCTTGATGGAGCGGATGACGGCCTTATGGCGGCCTTGGGAGCGCTCCACCGCTTCACTGATTTCGCCTACTGTCGCCTTGGCGCGTGCGGCATCGACGGCGAGTGCAAGGAGGTTGCCGTCCGTGCCCGCTGCTGCGACGGCGATGGCGTCGAGCTTGGCATCGACTTCGGCTTGGCTGCGGTCTGATTTCAGGCGTGCGAGCTTATCGAGTTGCATCCGACGGACGGTGGCATTGTCGACCTTGAGGACCGGGACATCCTCGTCTTCATCGAGCAGGAATTTGTTGACACCCACCACGGTCTGCTCGCCGCTATCGATTCTGGCCTGAGTGTTGGCTGCCGCTTCTTCAATGCGTAGTTTCGGGATGCCTTCCTCGATCGCTTTGGCCATGCCGCCGAGCTTTTCGACCTCGCCAATATGTTCCAGCGCTTTTGCGGCGAGATCATGGGTCAGACGCTCGACATAATAGGATCCGCCCCACGGATCGATGGTCTGAGCCGCGCCGCCTTCCTGTTGCAGGAAGAGCTGTGTGTTGCGTGCGATGCGAGCTGAGAAATCGGTCGGCAGGGCGAGGGCTTCATCGAAGCTGTTTGTGTGGAGGGACTGGGTCTGGCCGCCAGCAGCAGCGATGGCCTCAAGGCAGGTGCGGATGACATTGTTGTAGACGTCTTGGGCGGTCAGCGACCAGCCGGAGGTCTGGCTGTGTGTGCGCAGGCTCAGCGATTTCGGGTTCTTGGGATTGAATTCCTGTTTGACCAGCTTGGCCCAGAGCAGGCGGGCGGCGCGCATCTTGGCGACTTCCATGAACGTGTTCATGCCGATGGCCCAGAAGAAAGACAGACGCGGTGCAAACGCGTCCACGTCAAGGCCCGCAGCAACGCCCGCACGGATATATTCGATGCCGTCGGCGAGGGTATAAGCGAGCTCAAGGTCGGCTGTCGCGCCCGCTTCCTGCATGTGATAGCCGGAAATCGAAATCGAGTTGAATTTCGGCATGTTCTGACTGGTATAGGCGAAGATATCCGAAATGATCCGCATGCTCGGCTTGGGCGGATAGATGTAGGTGTTGCGGACCATGAACTCTTTCAGAATGTCATTCTGAATGGTGCCTGCGAGCTTGTCCGGCCCGACGCCCTGTTCTTCCGCGGCGACGATATAAAGCGCCATGATCGGCAGGACCGCGCCGTTCATGGTCATCGAGACGCTCATTTTATCCAGCGGAATGCCAGAAAAGAGCGTGCGCATGTCATAGATGCTATCGATGGCGACGCCCGCCATACCGACATCGCCACTGACGCGGACATGGTCACTATCATAGCCACGGTGCGTGGCGAGATCGAAGGCGACCGAGAGGCCTTTTTGCCCCGCGGCGAGATTGCGGCGGTAGAACGCATTAGAGTCTTCGGCTGTGGAGAAGCCTGCGTATTGGCGGATCGTCCACGGGCGCTGAGTATACATGGTGGGATAGGGCCCACGACCGAACGGCGCGAGGCCGGGATAGTCATCGAGATGGTCGAGACCCGCCGTGTCTGCAGCAGAGTAAGCGGTCGCCAGCTTGATGCCTTCGGGTGTATCGAGCGTGCGATGGCGGCGGCCAGTGAGTGGATCGTTTTGTAGATCGCCAAGGTCGATTTTGGTGAAATCAGGGAAGGTCATTGGTCTAATTAACTCCCGTTTCCGTCAGCGCCAAGGTCAGTTCGTGCACGACATCGCAGCCCATGTAGATGTGGCGGTCTATGCCTGTGCCTTCATGCTTTCCAGCGAGCCAGAGGGTTTGTGCGCCTGAGTCTTTCAACACTTTGGCGGCGGTTTCGGCCTCTTCGGCGTAGCGGGGGTCTGAGCCGCAGAGGACGGCTATTTTGTAACCGCTGGCTTTGTAGGCGGCTGCCAATTCTGAAGTGCTTTCGGGTGGCACCGGAGCGGCCTTTGCCTCGATGCCGCCTGCCGCAAAGAGGTTTCGGGCAAAGTCGGCTCTCGCGGTGTGTTCAGCAAGCGGGCCAAGTGTGGCGAGGAAGATGGCCGGGCGCTGTCCGGTTTTTTCGAAATGGGCCTCGGCGCGGTCGCGCAAGGCCTCGAACGGTTCGGCGAGGCGCATGGGATGAAGGGGCTCTGCAGTCGCATCCGGGCCGGAAATGTCGGTATTGTCAGGAATGAAAGCGTTCAGCCCTGCCGGATCCACGCCGTCTTTAGGGGTGATCGGACCTGCGTCGCCGATGGGTGCACCAACAGCGTCTAGAAGCGGGAACTCGCTGATGCCCGTGATCGGGACTTTGCGTTGGCCGATATCTTTGATGAGGCTGGCTTTGGCTTCCTCGATGCGTGATTGCAGTGCGCCTTTTATCAAGCTTTCGGCGAGTCCACCTTCTGATTCAATCTTTTGGAACGCTGCCCAAGCCGCTTCCGCCATATCGCGCGCGAGCGTTTCAGTGAACCAGGCCCCGCCGGAGGGATCCGTAACGCGCCCAAGGCCGCTTTCTTCCATCGCCATGATTTGCGTGTTGCGCGCGATCCTGCGACCAAGTTCTTCCGGCAGACCAAGCGCTTCGTTGAAGGGGCGTACTGTAATGACATCGGCACCACCGACCGCAGCCGCAAAACACGCAGCAGTGCCCCGCAGCATATTCACCCATGGATCATACTTGGTCAGGACACGCGCGCTTGTTACGGCTTGAAGTTTCATTGGCTGGGAGCTCAAACCCATCGCGTCCTGAATGCGGGCCCAAAGTTGGCGGGCGGCGCGGAGTTTCGCAATGCCGAGGCCGTAATTGCCGTCGACGCTGAGCGTGAACAGAATTTGTGGCGCTGTTCGATCTGGGCTGAGGCCTGCGGCATCAAGACGGCGCATTGTGTCGACGGCGCTGGCGATCACGGTAGCAAGTTCCTGAGCTTCTGTGCCGCCGGCTTTGTGTACAGGGCGGGCGTCGGCACGCAGGACTGTGGCAAACGGGAACCGAAGAGCTAGCGCCTCCGTCAATCCTGCGGTTTTGGCAAAGACCTTGTCCAGCCCGCCGCCGAGCTTGCCAGTGCGCGTCAAGACGCCAATCGGATCAATGTTAAAGGCTAGCTTGGCATGCATTGCGCCGTCTTGCGCTTCGGCCCAAAGCGCCAGCAGCGCAGCTATACTTGCGCCCGTGCCCGCACCACAATGATCAAGGGCGATTGGCGCAATATCGGGCCGAACACCGCTCAAGGCAGTTTCAATGGCGTCAGCATCGCAGAGTTGAATGCCATTTTTGCCAGAGCAGTCGACCGCCAGCTCAATCCCCGTAACCCCGCGTTCAAGATCGCGAAGGACTTCCGAATTAGTCTGCGCAGGGTCAGGATGCGTGAAGCGCTGGCGAATATCCCATTGCAGGTCTGGGTTCGCCTCTGAATGAGAACCGCGCAGATATGGCGCTGCTCCAGGTGCGCCAAGCGGGTCTTGCGCGCTTTTGAAATCGGTTTCGCGATAGAGCGGTTTGATTTTGATCCCGTCGCGGGTTTGACGGGTGATTTTCTCGATACCACCGCCTCTCAGGGCTTTTTCAACAGCGCCCAGCCAATCGGCTTCGCTGGCTTCATCAAAACCGCTGGAAAGTGAGAGAAGATCGTCTGCCATCGCGTGTCTCTTTTTCTTTCGCTGTGAAATGACGCACTGAGGCCATTTGGGCAAGGGGTGGCGTTACGCGAAGGCTGCACTTGCGCGTTTTAAATCAGAGCGGTAGCGGAAGATTCATGAGGACTGACCAGAACCGTTTCGACCTGTTGCGACTTGTCTTTGCCACAGGGGTTTTTGTCTATCACGGCGTCGCGATTGCGGCGCTTGATGTGAATGGGGTTTGGGAAGCGCGGTTGGGGCAGGTGGCCGAGCTCTGCATCCAGGGATTTTTTGTCGTTTCCGGTGCTCTGGTCTATGGCTCATGGGAACGCTCGCGCGGAATTGCTGATTATGCGAGCAAGCGCGTTCGGCGGCTCTATCCTGCTTATTTGGTGGTGATTTTGGTGCCGGCTGCGGTGAGCTTCTATCTGAGTTCGGATCTGAGGGGCGTTGGCGAATATCTGGCGGCAAATGCAGTTTTCTTGAACTTTCTAGAGCCGAATTTGCCGGGGCTGTTTCAAGACAATCGATTCAGTGAAGTGAATGGCGCGCTCTGGACGCTCAAAATTGAGGTCATGTTCTATATCGCGCTGCCTGTCTTGGCGCTTGTCCTTGCGCGAATGAGGAGCTTCTGGTGGGTGGGACTTCTCGCGCTCTATATTGGCGGTATCCTGTGGGCGTTGGGTTTGCCGATTCTGATTGGCGGGGATATGGGCGAGCGATTGGCGCGACAGCTGCCGGGTCAGATGGCATATTTTGCGAGCGGGATGGCACTTTGGAAGCTGTGGGGCTTTGCCAAGACTAGACCGATTTTGATCGCGCTTCTCGGGGCAGCGCTTTTTGCTGTTTCTCTGTCTGTTCAATACGGCGATGTGATTAGGGCAGTGGCTTTGGCGCTCCTGATTGGAGGCTTGGCATTTGCGCCGGGTCCACATCTGAATGCGGCGCGATGGGGGGATGTGAGTTATGGCGTTTATATCGTGCATTTCCCGATTTTGCAGGCGATGGTCGCGATGGGCGCATTTGCCACTCTAGGAGCCGCAGCCGGACTGGCGCTCGCCTTCGCGCTCGTATTCGGCCTGTCATTTGTGCTCTGGTGGCTGGTTGAAAAACCTGCTTTGAGATCAGACAGTCATTATCGACGGGCCAGTGAGAAGGAATGAACATGTCGACCTATGAGACGATTACGCTGGACGCGACGCGGGCCGGAATCGCAATCCTGACGCTTAATCGACCTGACAAGCGCAATGCCTTTAATGGACAGGTGATCGGCGAGATTACCGACGCGCTAGAGACGATTGAAGAGCAGGACGGCGTGCGGATGTTGATCCTTCGCGGCGCTGGCAAAGTGTTTTCGGCGGGTGCCGATCTGGAATGGATGAAAGCCGCGCAGAATTGGACACGCGAGGATAATGAAGAAGACGCGATGGCACTGGCGGTTATGCTGCGCAAGCTCGCTAATCTACCGCAAATGACTATGGCGCTCGTGCAGGGTGCAGCGATGGGCGGTGGGGCCGGTCTGGTGGCGGCGTGTGATGTTGCGGTGGCGATGGCGGGCACAAAGTTTGCCTTCAGCGAGGTCAAACTTGGCCTGACGCCAGCGACGATTTCGCCTTTTGTCATCGAAGCGATTGGGCCGCGCTGGGCCAAGGCACTCTTCGTAACGGCGGAAGTATTTGACGCGGCCTATGCGGAACAGATCGGGCTGGTCCAATATGTTGCCGATGACGCGCAAGGGATGAGCGAGATGGAAGAGTATCTTGCGGGTCTTGCTATGGCTGGCGCACCGGGCGCGATCCGCGATGCGAAAGCACTGGTCAATGACTTTGCCGGAGCTGAGGTGACAGATGCGCTTAGTCGTGAGACCGCCAAGCGCATTGCCGCGCGGCGCGTGTCCGATGAGGGGAAAGAGGGGCTATCGGCCTTTCTTGAAAAGCGGAAACCGGATTGGGCGACATAGTCGGCATCGGTCGCTACGTGCGTGCTACAGCACCTCGAATGTAAAACGGGCGCCCCGTTGAGAGAGCGCCCGCTTTTTATCAGATACGCTTTTCGGCGTGATCTTAGAACTCGACCCGCAAGCGCGCACCGAATGTCGTGTATTCAAGATTGTCACGGTCAAAGGTCTGCTCGACGAAGAGACCGCCGATGGTCTTGCCTTTAGTCTGATAGTCGAGGCCGGCTGAGAAAACGACCCAGCCGAGATCATCTGATCCGCCAACGACGTCAGCGCCGGCTGTTCCGACCTGACCCGGAAGGCTGATGACTGCATTCGCTTCTTCACCGTTGAAATCATAGACGACGCGCCCGCCGACCCGAGGCTGCCACGCGGCGCTATCTTCCATGAAGTAGAAGTTCGCACCGAGTGAGCCTTGCAAGCTGTCAATCGTCTGGTCACCCACAGTGACAGCAGAGACGCCACCGGTTTCGGTGTAGCCATCGATCTCGTAGCTGAAGTAATCCAATGACGCGACGCCTTCCAGACGCTCAGTGAACGAGGTTGCACCGGCAACACCGAACATGACTTCGGTCGCTTCTGTCTCGCCCGACACAGTGCCGCCTGTTAGGCCTGCCCGGGCTGTGGAAATGTCGCTCTGGCCAAAGCCGACATAGCCGGACCAATCGATTTTCTCACCGGTTTTGACGCCGTAAGCCCCGAGCGTGAAGCCTTCCGTTGAGGCCACGCTGGCCCCGTCCTTGGCGTCATTATCGCTCTCGCCATAGCTGAGGAAGCCACCGACACGGATATTCTTACCGACCTGACGGTCAATACCGGCCGTCAGGGACAGACCGTCAATGTCGCGCTCGTCGCTGCCATTGAAGGCTTCTTGATCGCCTTGGTAAGCGGTCACCTCGACAAAGCTGCCCCAGCCTTTTGTGCTTGTTTTGGCTGACGATTGCGCCGCTGCATCGGCCTGCATCGCGAGACCCATCATAGGCATCGCGCTACCTGTTCCGGTGCTCGCGATATTGACGCTATTGCCATCTGCGCGTCCGGCGCGGATCGTTTTAATCCGTGAACCGATTTGGCCTACGCGGGTTTCTGTCCCTGCAAGATTGGACTGTTGTATGGCGAGGCCGCCTGCTGGCGTAAGAGCGTTCAGAGCGGTTGTCAGATTGGCGCCGGACAAAACGTCAAGTGTATCATAGAGCGTTGTTTTATCGTTGTAATTGTCAGCACGAAGGCCATCCAGCAGCCCACCGATCGCAAAGCTGTTCGCTGATCCGGTACCCCCGAACTGGGTTTCGTAATCATTGGCGATGACTTCGAACGTGACACTGTCTGCGTTATAGACATAGGCGAGTTCCAGAACGCCGGGGGCATTGACTGAGAAGTTGCCAACTCTGGATCCTGTGAATGTCAGCAGCGTGCCTGTATCGCCGAACTTCACGCCTGTGACCTGCCCGTCGAGCGAGACGTCGCCGACAACATCAATGGAATTGCCTTCATAAAGAAGCGTACTGGCAGACGTCAGAACGAGATCGCCATCGACCGTCAGACCAGTGCCTGCCGTCAGGGTGCCCGCATTAAAGAGCGTGTCCGTCACAATTGTACCATCGCGGCCGGTGATTAGACCGAAGTTCAGAATGTCTCGGCTGGCGAAAATACCACCGACATCAAGCGTGCCCTGACCAATTTGCGTGTCGACCAAAGCCAGGAACGTAACACCGTCATTGATTGCGAGCGTCGCGTCTGCATTGGCAAGAGTCAGCGCATCAATTTCAACGTCGATATCAGCCGTTGTTGTGCCTGCGGCATCGAGTGTCACGTCGAAATAGTTGATATAGCCAGCCGCGTTGAAGCC
>JBCBCO010000240.1:0-554 GCA_038630445.1 Pseudomonadota bacterium
GCGAAGCGCTGCAAAACGCGGAGTAACCGTCGATCGTCGCGTTCCCCATGGCGCGCGCGGCGCGTCCGTGGGACCCAGCACATGATCTCTCTGCGCGGTCGAGAGGGTTAGGTTCGCTCCCGCTCTAAGCTGCCATTCAGCGTGATGGACTGCCCAGACAAGCTGGGCAGAGCGCTAAAGAAAGAAACAGCCCTCATCCTGAGCGAAGTCGAAGGACGAGGGCGGTGCGGACGCTAACACATCCTTCGACTTCGCTCAGGATGAGCGCTTTGAAAGCCGATGCACAAGCAAATGGACTCAGTCCTGTCATCCCGGAAAATGCGAAGCATTTATCCAGGACCCAGCCAATCTAGGTCCCGGCTCTCCGCTGCGCTGCGACCGGGATGAGCGGATAGTGTGAGAGACTCATCCTGAGCGAAGTCGAAGGATAAGCGTTTAAAGCCAACCAACTAAGCCGCCCGTGCACCCCTGACCAAACGCCCCGGCGTCGCCCCGGTCGACACGCCGCCGCGCTGGATGATCTCACCGGCAACGATCGTCGCCTCATAGCCTTC
>JBCBCO010000241.1:0-553 GCA_038630445.1 Pseudomonadota bacterium
TTCCGCCATGTAACGACTACAACGGTCAATATATTAAACCGATTTTATTCTTTGTAGATATATATATGTCTGTCAACTTTTGATGAGGATAAAAGTCAGTTTTCCTCTTTTCCATTTAGGTAAGCGATGGATGGCATACTTGGACCTACCTCTTCTATTAGCTTATTTCTAGCTTATAGAAGAAGGAGGTTCAAGTATGCCCTAGATCGAACTCCTAAATTTGAAAGATAGAAATTGACTTTTAAGCTCATCAAACTTTGCCAGGGGGGGGGGGCATATTTCCGCCATGTAACGACTACAACGGTCAATATATTAAACCGATTTTATTCTTTGTAGATATATATATGTCTGTCAACTTTTGATGAGGATAAAAGTCAGTTTTCCTCTTTTCCATTTAGGTAAGCGATGGATGGCATACTTGGACCTACCTCTTCTATTAGCTTATTTCTAGCTTATAGAAGAAGGAGGTTCAAGTATGCCCTAGATCGAACTCCTAAATTTGAAAGATAGAAATTGACTTTTAAGCTCATCAAACTTTGCCAGGGGGGGGGGG
>JBCBCO010000243.1:0-490 GCA_038630445.1 Pseudomonadota bacterium
TTTCTCGGGTGGACGGGTGGACGGGTGGACGGGTGGACGGGTGGGACGGTCCCGAAAAGTGTCCTTTTAATTTCGTATACAAGTAGACATATATATAATCTATATACCCACAAAGTATGAAGAAAATTAAAGGACACTTTTCGGGACCGTCCCACCCGTCCAACCCGTCCAACCCGTCCCATCAAACTCGGCGCTTCGCGCCTCGCCGTAAGGGTTTTCACTGGACCCCGGAGGGACATTGTGGTTGCTTAGTCGACTTTTTGAGCACGACCCCCAACAGTATGATTTTCAAAATTACAACTGGTACTTGTGTTTTAAAAACGAACTTTTACACCCACAAAAAGAAAAGTCACGTACCTGTTGTAATTTTGAAATTTTTGACCATGACCCCCAACTTGACATCAAATTTTGAAACTTGACATCAAATTTTGAATCGTCTAAGTTCCTGCAAAATTGGCGGGGGGGGGGGGGGGGGGGGGGGGGGGGGGGG
>JBCBCO010000244.1:0-526 GCA_038630445.1 Pseudomonadota bacterium
TGATTTAACTGTACCAGGATATGATTTATTATGATTTAACTGGTCAATAAGTTAGATTTTGACAAAAATTCAAAAATTTATCACCAACCAAACTGGCAACCCCAACCCCTCTTCCCCCCCACACTCTTTAGGAGCTTCCTTTCAATAACCCAGCCGTAGCCCCCCGCCCCCCTTCAGAAGCAAGTGACGCCTTTTTGACATAATATAGTGATTATTATGATTTAACTGCTGAAAAACATGAAATTATTTATTCTTTATTATGATTTAAATGCTCCAAGACATTGAATTTAATACTTAATTTTTTTTCATTATTATGATTTAACTGCTCCAAGACCATTATTATGATTTAACTGCTTTAAAAAATCACCAGGATATGAATTATTATGATTTAACTGGTCAATACGTTAGATTTTGACCAAAATTCAAAAAGTTATCATCAACCAAACTGGCAGGGGGGGGGGGGGGGGGGGGGGGGGGGGGGGGGGGGGGGGGGGGGGGGGGGGGGGGGGGGGGGGGGGGGGGGGGG
>JBCBCO010000245.1:0-514 GCA_038630445.1 Pseudomonadota bacterium
CGATACCGATTATGAGCCGGTTGATCGGTTTCAACGTCGCCTGACGGGTCGCGCATTGGCGTTTCAGCTCGCCGGTGGCTCTCGCGACGATGAGCCGACTTGGCGCATGATCGCGAAACGTCAGCTCTCCAAGAAAGAGCTAAAAGCCCACAAGCTTCGCAATGACTGACAGAGAGGCGGGGAGAGCGATTGGCTCTCCCCGTTTTTCTCTGAGCAAAAACAGCCCTCATCCTGAGCGAAGTCGAAGGACGAGGGTTTGTACGTAAGGCCACGAAGTCTCCGCTCATCCCGGCGCAGGCCGGGATCTCAGGCAATCTTGGACGGGACTCGTGGCACGAGATCCCGGGTCAAGCCCGGGATGAGCGACCGAGGGATCAGAGCCATCTGCTTTGACCTGATAGAAGCGCATCCTTCGACTTCGCTCAGGATGAGGAGGCCTGGTTAAGCGGGCTTCTAAAGGCCGAGGCTCGCGAGAACCGTTTCGGTATCTGCGCCCAAAGTCGGCGGATCCAGA
>JBCBCO010000246.1:0-508 GCA_038630445.1 Pseudomonadota bacterium
AACGCCTTGGAAAATAAGGAGACTGAAATAAATGACCAACATTAGAGAACTCGATCACGAAGAGATTGAAGAGGTGCACGGTGGCTGGTTTTGGATCGCGTTGCCAATTATTGTTGGCGGTGGATATACGTGGGGTAAGGACCTTGCGGAAACACACAACGCTCAAGATCAACAAGAGTGCAAATGTTAAAATCCCTGGTGGGCGGTAACGGGCTCGAACCGCTGACCCTCTCGGTGTAAACGAGATGCTCTACCAACTGAGCTAACCGCCCTTCCGGGACGCTTCCTTTGCCTTGTCTGGCCAAGAAATGCAAGACGGCCCCTGTCAGAAAAAACAGGGGCCGCTGATATTAATGAAGTTCTGGCGCACGCCTTGGTGCGTCCGTTGGCGCCGATTGAATGGTCAGAAGAGGACAAAGAGGCACTTGCGGCAACGCTCGCAGGTCGTCCAAGTCCGAGCGGTGATGGCGCGTCCGTGCGCCACTAAAAGCCTACGCTAAAACATCAG
>JBCBCO010000247.1:0-508 GCA_038630445.1 Pseudomonadota bacterium
CATCCCCGCGCAGGCGGGGATCTCGAACGGCCTGCCCCCAAAGCATCGGATGAGATCCCGGGTCAAACCCGGGATGAGCGGGTTTACTGCGTCTATTGCGACAAAGCTCCGAGGGCCCTCGTCCTTCGACTTCGCTCAGGATGAGGGCTGGTTTCGCGCAGTATGAGGACGAGCTGCGCCAAATACCAGCGCCAGGCTAAGACCTAAACCTCGAACCATCCCCGCTCACGCATCCAGACAATGATTTCATCCGCCGCGGCTTCAGCGCTTTGCGCAACAGTATTGATCGTCAGTTCAGGATTCTGAGGCGCTTCATATGGGCTATCAAGACCGGTGAAGTTTTTGATTTCACCGGCACGCGCCCGTTTATAGAGTCCCTTCACATCGCGTTGTTCGGCGACTTCCAACGGCGTATCGACAAAGATCTCCACGAACTCGCCATCGGCCATCATATTGCACGCCATTTGACGCTCAGATCGGAATGGCGAAATGAAGCTGACCAGCGTGA
>JBCBCO010000248.1:0-502 GCA_038630445.1 Pseudomonadota bacterium
ATTGAAAATTATAAAAAAAAATAAAATCCCAATCAAAATACATTAAGGATTTAATGTAAATTTGGTTGAATCTAAACTCACTAAAATACGGGCTTGCTAATGTTTGGAAAGTCATCGGCAGGGAGCTCGCGGTATTTTTTGGGTGAAGTTGAACGTCCCAAGGATATCCAACTAAAATGTTTTTAAAAATATAGGGATACCGGGCAATTTCTTAATGCAAAATAAATTAGGAAAATTTACAATCTCTCCCCCCTCCCCCCCTCTCAGTTTTCAACATTTTAACCCCCACTCCCCTCCCAATGACAGTTAATATATTTAATTCAAAGTGTGCAACATACAAGGTTTACTTTTTATAAATTCCCAGTAAAAGGATATTTTTTTTAGACTTGGGTGCGGCGGGGGGGGGGGGGGGGGGGGGGAGGGGAAAAAAATTTACGATAATATTTTAAAAAAAAAAAAAAATTTTTGGGAAAAAAAAATCAGAAAAGCGGGGGAGGGGGAA
>JBCBCO010000024.1:0-20662 GCA_038630445.1 Pseudomonadota bacterium
GAGGTCAACATAAACTGCGGTTGCCCATCCGACCGCGTCCAAAGCGGCGCCTTCGGGGCATGCCTCATGCGTGAACCGGAGACCGTCGCCGCCTGTGTGAGCGCCATGCGTGCGGCCGTCTCCATCCCGGTCACCGTCAAATGCCGTATCGCCATCGACGAAGATCCGCCCCGCGAAACGCTCTTCAATTTTGTCGATCAGGTTGCCGATGCCGGCTGCAACGTCTTCACCGTCCACGCCCGTAAGGCCTGGTTGAAAGGCCTCTCACCCAAAGAAAACCGGGATATCCCACCTCTGGACTATGACCTGATTGCAGAATTAAAAGCCGAGCGCCCCGACCTCACCATCATCTTGAACGGCGGCATCACCGATCTCGCCGCCTGCAGGACCCATCTCAAAACCTTCGATGGCGTTATGCTCGGCCGCGCCGCCTACCAACAGCCAGCGCTTCTCGGCGACGTCGATCAGGCCCTGTTCGATCCAACTCTACCAACGCTCAGCCCATTCGAAGCTGTCGAGCGCTATCGCCCTTACATGGCCGCACAACTTGAAGACGGCACGCGCCTCTCCTCCATGACGCGCCATATGCTGGGTCTGTTCAACGGTATGCCAGGCGCACGAACGTGGCGCCGTATCTTGAGCGAAAAAGGGCCACGCCCCGGCGCCGATCTCGATGTTCTCGATGAGGCTCTCTCTGCAGTGGCCGTGCCTGATCGCATCCATGCAGAAATCGCATAGGGCATATAAAGCAAACGGCAATTCTCGGAACAATTCTTGCGACCCATATGCTGACCAACACAAGCCGGATCATATCGGCAGCGGTCAGCAAGGAGGTCGCCATGTTAAAGTCTATTATCACATCATCCCTCATTCTGGGTCTTAGCGCGCTTCCTCTGAACACAGCCGCAGCTGGCGCAGCGACCCTTCAACCGGCAGCTCTGGTCGAGCAAGCCGCCACAGACATCGAACAGGCACGCGGCGAAGCAGTTGCTGACACGGTCCTGTCTTATCTCAACGTCGATATGATCGCGCGGTTCACTTTGGGTCAGCACGCCCGCGACCTCAGCAATCAAGACGTCGAACGCTTCGCAGACGCGCTTGATGCGTTCCTGCGCCGTCAAATCTCGCGCCACGCCTCCGCGGCTGAGGCCCTGTCTGTCGAGATCATCCAGACCTCAGCCCGTAATGCCCGCGATGCGATTGTCGTCTCAAAAGTTGAAGGCTTCGGCGATCCGTTGACCCTGAAATGGCGCGTCATTGAACGCGCCGGTCAATGGTCCGTCGTTGATCTGGAAGTCCAGGGCGTCTGGCTCGCTATCGAACAGCGCGCACAAATCGATGCACTTCTGTCCCGCCCGGGCGCCACAATAGAAGACGCCATCGCCCAGCTTGGCTAGGCGAGACGTCTTTCGAAATAAAATAGGTGTCTACTGAAGCGCGCGCCGCGCAGCTTCCAGCTCCATAGGGCAGGCTATACTCTTTTGCTCATTTAAAAGAGTCGGCGTCGGGCTTTGCAAAGCCGCCGCCCGCGCAATCAACTGAGCGTCTGAGAACATCGCCTCAAGGCGTTGTAAGTGGCCCCGCGCGTCCATCGCGTCATCTGTATCGATCAAAGCCAAAGTCTGGTCTTCGCTTTCTGTGGCCATACCGCGGAAGATGCAGCCCAGATCGTGCGGCCCGCCGGACGCGTCATTCCACTTGGCCAACCCACCGGATGTCCGCCCAAAGCGGGAAACGCCGAGGATGTAGTCTTCCGAAACGGCATTCTGCCCGCCTAGATCAATATTCATGATCATATCGGCTGTCTGCTGTTCCAGCGACGCCGCGCTATCGCCCCACATCGCTGCAAGCTCCGGGGACGCCTGCGCGGGCAGGCCCGCAAGACCAGTGGACAGAACAAGGGTCGCAATAAGACGTTTCATACTAGGGCACTCATACGTTACTCGCCTGATAGGCGAGCAAGTCATGTGCCATGCGATGATTTTGGGTTGCGATTGGCCCTAAAGCGCAGGCTGGATAGGCCCTTCCGCGCGACCGTGCACAAACTGATCAACATACTCATTGCCGCTCTCATCGATACTGCTCGCGGGTCCGCGCCAGATGATCACGCCTTCATAAAGCATCGCGATTTCATCAGCGATTTTGCGCGCACTTGCCATGTCATGCGTAATCGAGACCGCCGCCGCGCCCAGCGCCTTGGTCTGTTCAACGATCAGATCATTGATCGCATCCGCAGTAATCGGGTCGAGTCCAGTTGTCGGTTCATCGAAGAAAATCAAATCCGGTTTGGTAATAATCGCACGCGCCAGACCAACGCGCTTCTGCATGCCACCGGAAATCTCAGCCGGGGTCAGGTCCGCGACATCGGAGCCGAGCCGCACTTGTTTCAGGGTCTCAATCGCGCGCTCTTTCGCATCGCGCCGACCCACACCATCCGCATTGATCAGGCGAAACGCGACATTCTCCCAGACTGTTAGGCTGTCAAACAGCGCCGCTGACTGAAACAGCATGCCCATTCGCGCGCGTTGCGCCTCACGCCCAGCGCCTTGGTCGCGGGTCACGTCCTTGCCATCAAACAGGATCTGTCCCTGATCTGGCGTCATCAGACCCAGCGCATTCTTCAGCATCACGGACTTACCCGAGCCCGATCCGCCCAGAACAACCAGAGACTTGCCCGGCGCCACATCCAGCGTCACACCTCGCAGGACCTTATTCGCCCCAAAAGACTTGTGAATATTGTCGAGCGCGAGAATAGGGGAACTCACAGGCCAATCTCCACGAACAGAGTTGAAAGACCATAGTTGAAGGCAAGGATCAGAACGGCCGCACCAACCATCGCGAACGTCGCCGCGCGGCCAACGCCTGTGGCACCTGCGGTTGACTTATCACCATGATAGCAGCCCATGATGGCGATGATCCCACCAAAGAACACCGCCTTGATCAGGCCAACCAGCACATCATTAAATGTCAAAAAATCGAGCGTGTTGCGAAGATACGTCGTTGAATCAAACCCGAGCCCATAAACACTCACGGCCCAACCGCCCATCACGCCGATAATATCGGCTACAATCACGAGCAGAGGCAAGGTGATGAGCCCGGCTAAGAACCGCGGCGCATAGAGATAACGATACGGATTGGCACTTAGCGTCTTCAGCGCGTCAATCTGCTCTGTCACGCGCATCGCGCCAATCTCGGCGGCAATGCCTGCACTCACGCGCCCGGCCAGCATCAGGCCTGTGATCACAACGCCCAACTCGCGCGTAATCCCGAGAACAACAATCTGCGGCACAAACTGCTCCGCACCATACCGCGTGCCGCCCTCATAAATATTCAGCGCAAGCGCCGCGCCAATAAAGATCGCCGATAGGCCCACGACAGGCAGGCTGTAAAACCCAATCGCAACCATCTGGCGAAAAATCTGCCCGCCATACCAACGCGGCGTCAGCGACGAAAACCCGGTCTTCCCTGTAAAGATCGAAACGCGCCCAATCTCGCCGAGCATGGCAAGCGTCGCATGGCCAAGCCATTGCAGCGGATTAGGGAAACCGCCCTTAGTCTTCGTAGATGCGTGTGACACGGGGCAGCAATCCTGTCGTCAATTCATAACCAATCGTTCCGGCGAGCGCGGCCTGTTCTTCAAGCGGCGCGTCCAGACCGATGAATTGGGCGTAAACGCCCGGTCTTGCAAGCGTTGGCACTGAACTTACGTCAATTGTAATCAAGTCCATTGAAACGCGCCCAACAATCGGGCAGCGATTTCCGTCAATTGCAGCAAATCCTCTATTCGACGCCGAGCGTAAGAACCCGTCGCCATATCCAATCGCCACAGTCGCCAACAGGCGTGGCTCGCTCGCCCGATACGTCGCGCCATAACCGACCGTCTCTCCCGCCTCAATCGTGCGCGTCTGCAGGATCGGCGCTTCCAGCGTCATGCCCGGCCTCAGGTCCACGCCCTTAACCGGATGCCCGCCACCATAAAGTGCAATTCCCGGACGGCTCAGCGCGCTCGCAAACCCATCGCCCAGAAACACACCGCCCGAATTGGCAAGACTGGTCGGAACATCGCTAAATTGCTCGCAAATGCCCGCAAACTGCGCCGCTTGCACCTCATTCATCGCGTTTCCGGAATCCTCCGAGCACGCCAGATGCGACAGGATCAGCGAGGGCTCCATACCCTTCACCGCTTCAGCCAGCGTAGGCGCATCGCCCGCTGGAATGCCGAGCCGGTTCATGCCCGTATCAAATTTCAACGCATAGCCTTTGCGTAGCTTCCCACCGGTTTGCACCCAGGTCACCAGCGCCTGAAATTGAACATCAGAATTCACCACCGGCGTCAGCGCAAACTTGCGATAGAGCGCCTCCTCATAAGCACTCGGCCCGTTCAGCACATAGATAATCGGGTTCGGCCCCAATGCGCGGCGCGCCACCTCACCTTCAAACCCATGCGCGACAAAGAAATGATCGCACCCCGCATCATGCAGAGCTTCACTCACTTCGCGCAGACCATGACCATAGCCATCCGCCTTGATCACGGCCCCGGTTGCCCCAGACCTCTGAAATGCATTCAAAGTCCGCCAATTCTCGGCGATGTTCGAGAGATGAATACGGGCACGCGGTCGAAGGCTCATGACTGACCTGTTACCGCGCTTTGTGGCCGATGTAAGGGGGCACTATGATGACTGATCCACCCGCTCCCCCTCCCAACCACCCCATGGTTCCCGGAGGCTGGGGTGGTTGGGAGGGGGAGCGGGTGGATCATCATACTATGAGAGGGCAGATCATGACACTACAAAAGACCCAACCAAGGCCCAGCCACGATCAAACCGACACCTAAAAGCACCCGGTAAATCACAAAAGGCAAAAAGCTCATCCGCTTCAGCAGCGCCATCAACGCCCAAATGCTCGCAAATCCGCTCACAAACGAAAGCCCGGCAACAACAATCCCATCGCGCAAAGTCGCAACCCCCTCACTCGGATCACTGCCCGACAATTGCAGAAACGCATATAGCCCCACCGCCGCCAGCAAAGGTGCGCCAATCAACATCGAAAATCGCGCGCTCTCCGTCCGCGAAAACCCAAGCGCGCGCGCTGCCGTCATCGTAATCCCGGACCGGCTCGTCCCCGGCAGCAGCGCCGCCACAGCCTGCGTCGCGCCAATCAAAGCCGCTTGCAACAGCGTCATATCCGACTGCTGCCGCGTCTGAGACCCACGCGCATCCGCCCACCAGAGCGCCAGACCAAACACAATCGATGTCCCCGCCACCATCCAGACAGACCGTAAATCCGCTTTCAAACCCTCGGGCACAAACGCCTCATACCCCAAAATCACGGCAATCGTGACAGGCAGAGACGCTAGGATCAGCAAAGCCAAATGCTGGTTCTCGCTCGGTCTCGCACCCGGCCGCGCCAGCATAAGCGGCAAACTTACCCCGCCCTGAACTGCACGCCCAACATCGCGCCAGAAATAGAGCAGCACAGCCCCCAGCGTCCCAACATGCGCCATCGCATTGATCAGATACTCATCGCGCCCCTCAAGCTCAAAATAGCTCGCCACGAGCAGAACGTGCCCCGATGAACTGACCGGCAACCACTCCGTCACGCCTTGAATGATTGAAATAATGAAAAGCTGCAGCAGGGACATGAATTACGCCATCGCCTTCAAAAATGACCTCATAGTGACCGCCAAGAGACAAACCTGAATCAGCCGTCTCACAATCTGCTTAATAAACAGACATGCCGCAACCATGCCTCTTCCGCAGCGCCAGCCTCCCGTTACGGCAGGACTTGTTCACCGCCCTCTCTTTTTGCTTTGTATCGTCAAACAAAACCGATTGAGGAGTTCCAGATGGCTGAAGCATATATCATCGACGCTTGCCGCACCCCGCGCGGCATTGGCAAACAGGGCAAGGGCGCGCTCGCCCACCTCCACCCACAGCATCTCGCCTCAACCGTTCTCGGTGCCATCCGCGACCGCAACGACCTCAACACTGCCGAGGTTGATGACATCATCTGGGGCACCAGCAGCCAGCGCGGTGCCCAAGGCGCAGATCTCGGACGAATGGCCGCGCTCGATGCTGGATACGACGTTAAAGCCTCCGGCGTCACACTCGACCGCTTCTGCGGCTCCGGCATCACGACAGTGAACCTCGCCGCGTCCCAGGTCATGTCCGGAATGGAAGATATCGTCATCGCCGGTGGTACCGAAATGATGAGCTACACGTCTGCAACCGCTGACCCGAAAACGCCGCCTATGATGGATAGTGGTAACCTTCACCTGCGGCAACTCCATCCACAGAGCCAGCAGGGTGTCTGCGCCGATGCGATCGCAACGCTCGAAGGCATTGACCGTGAAGCGGTTGACCAACTCGCCGTGACCAGCCAGCGCAATGCCGCGCGCGCGATTGAAGAAGGCCGATTCGATAAATCTCTCGTCGCTGTCTATAACCGCGATGGCTCGCTGGCCCTCGACAAAGAAGAGTTTCCCCGCCCGCAAACCACGATGGAAAGCCTGTCGGGCCTTAAAACAGTATTTGATATGTGGGCAGGGATTCCGGTTGACGAAGCTGGAACAACTTATGGTGACATGGTCACGACAAAGTATCCCCAACTCAAAGGCAACATGACCCACGTTCACCACGCGGGGAACTCGTCCGGCGTTGTTGATGGTGCAGCGGCGCTTTTGCTGGCCTCGCAACAAGCTGTTGAGAAAAACGGTTGGACACCGCGCGCCCGCATCGTTGCGACAGCCAATATGGGCGATTGCCCAACGCTGATGCTGAACGCGCCTGTCCCGGCAGCAAAGAAAGTCCTGGAGAAAGCAGGTCTCACCACAGATGATATCGACGTCTATGAAATCAACGAAGCCTTCTCTGTTGTCGCCGAAAAGTTCATCCGTGATCTCGATCTCGACCGCAGCAAGGTCAACATCAATGGTGGTGCAATGGCGCTCGGTCACCCAATTGGCGCAACAGGCTCCATCCTCATCGGCACAGCACTCGATGAGTTGGAGCGCTCAGGCGGAAAATACGGCCTGATCACTATGTGCGCAGCAGGCGGAATGGCGCCGGCTGTGATTATCGAACGCGTCTAAAATACAACACATCTGCATTAAGGCGGCTTTCAGGCCGCC
This sequence comes from Pseudomonadota bacterium, assembly GCA_038630445.1. Lineage (GTDB taxonomy): Bacteria > Pseudomonadota > Alphaproteobacteria > Caulobacterales > Hyphomonadaceae > Henriciella. Next base: position 7,130 of record JBCBCO010000024.1, read on the forward strand.
TTTTTTGTTTGCATCGGATTGACGGGGAATCCGCTTTGGGCTTTAGCGTGTGATATTATCACATCCAAAGGTTTCCCATGTCCCGTTTCCTTCTTTTATCCGCCGCGTCCGCGGTTTCCCTGTCGCTCGGCGTGACAGCCAACGCTCAAGAATCTGAAAGCCGTCAAGACACGGTCGTCGTTACAACTCCCGGTCCTGATCGCGCAGCGGATGAGCTGATCACCAGCGCGACCGTTCTGGATCGCGAAGAGCTGCTCGAAGGTCTTTATTCAACACTCGGTGACACGCTCGACCGTCAGCCCGGTGTTGCCTCCACATTCTATGGACAGGGCGCCAGCCGTCCTGTTCTTCGCGGCCTCGGCGCAGAGCGCGTTCAGGTTCTCACAAATGGCCTCGGCGTCATCGACGTTTCAGCGGCCTCTCCAGACCACCAGGTCACCGCTGACGGCATCGATGCAGACAAGATCGAGATTGTCCGTGGCCCGGCCGCTCTGGCCTATGGCGGACAGGCGATCGGTGGTGTGGTCAACGTGATTGACGGCCTGATCGTGGAAGAGCTTCCAGAAGAACCTTTCTCTGCTGATCTTTTCGGCGCTTACAACACTGTAAACGAGGGCACAGAGCTGGCGGGTAAAGGCCAGTTCACCACAGGTCCATTCGTCGTTTCCTTCTCTGCATCCCAGCGTGACTTCGACAATTATGAAATCCCGGGCTTTGCCGAGTCTGCCTTCCAAATGGCAGCAGAAGAAGCTGAAGGCGGCGAAGAGGGTGAAGAAGAGGAAGAAGTCTCCGGCACGCAGGAAAACTCTTTCGTTGAAACACAAACCCTCGCCGCAGGTCTAAGCTGGGTTGGCGACAATGCCTTCTTCGGCGTCGCCATCCGCGAACAGACGTCTGAATACGGTCTGCCCGGTGGCCACGAACACGGTCATGAGGAAGGTGAAGAAGAGGGCGAAGAGGAGGAGGAAGAAGAAAACCCATTCATCGACCTCGAACAGACCCGCATCGATCTTCGCGGCGGCGTCACGCTCGGCGATGGCTTCATCACAGACATCACAGCCAGCGCGTCCATCGTAGACTATGAACACACAGAGTTCGAAGCCCCCGGTGAAGCCGGAACAGTCTTCGACACGGAAGGCTATGAAGGCCGCATTGAAGCCGGAACTGAATTCGGCGATATCGTTGGTGCTGTTGGCCTCCAATTCCTCGACAAGGAATTCTCCGCGGTCGGCGAAGAAGCCTTCATCACACCGACTGATACCCAAAGCTACGCGGTCTTCACCTACCAGACCCTCGAGTTTGACAGCGGTGCCGGTATTGAGGGCGGTTTGCGTCTCGAAAATACTGAACTGGACAATGTTCAGTTCGGGCAACGCAGATATACACTCGCCAGTGCTTCAGCCGGTGTCCACCAGCACCTTGATAATGGCTGGTTCCTCGGTGCTCAGCTCGCTTACACGCAGCGCGCGCCAAACGAGAGTGAGCTGTTTGCATTCGGTCCCCACCTCGCCACCAATCAGTTCGAAGTCGGCGGCGAATTCCTTGAGAAAGAGAAAGGTCTCAACCTTGATCTTACGGCCCGCTGGACCGGTGAAAATGTCCGCATTGGGGCAAACCTGTTCGCAACCGATTTCGACGGCTTCATCTACCTGACACCCGGCACAGCCTTTATTGATGGAGCGATCACAGATGAAGGTGACGGCCTCCCTGTCTTCATTTTCGAGCAAGACAGTGCCGTCTTCCGCGGCGGTGAAATCTACGCAGGCCTGACCCTCGATGAAGGCCCAGCTGGCGCGGATTGGGACTTCACAGCCGGTGTCGATATCGTTGATGCTGAGCTTGGTGACGGTGGAAACGTCCCACTCGTCCCGCCGCTGACCTTCAACGCAGGCGCGAGCGCCGAGTGGGGCGCGTTTGAAGTCGGGGCCAACCTGACTTGGGCGGACGAACAAAACGATGCGGGGGCAGGCCAGTTTGAAACCGACGGCTACACGCTCATCGATTTGCGCGCAGAGCTCGATATTTCCGACTTTGGAATCGGTTCTGATGGCACAGAAGTCTTCATTGAAGCCCGCAACGTCACCGATGAAGAAGTCAGATTTGCAACGTCTGTCCTGAAAGACGTCGCACCCGCGCCGGGTCAAAATATCCGCGCGGGCGTCCGCCTCTCATTCTAACCGGTTTATAAATCCAATAAAAAAGCCCGTCTCAGCAGAGGCGGGCTTTTTTGTTCTCAGTGTCCGCTCTCGCCTCATCCTGAGCGAAGTCGAAGGGCCAACCGCCCCATAGTTTGGGCACCATTGGGGCGGTTGGGAGGGGGTGAGGGCTCGGCATGTCGTAAAAGTGCTTTTTTCTGTTTCTATCAAATTCAACACATCGTCTGAACCATAACCTCACACCTGTGTGCCATATCGGGGCGTAACGAAATGACCCACACGTTCTAAAAGCGTGGACAAACCTAGGTGAGAGACACATGGCAAAGACCGTACTCGTCATTGATGATGATCCAACACAGCGCCGTCTCCTGACCGCTGCGGTGGAAAAAGCTGGCTTTGCCTGCCGCACCGCGCCTGATGGGGAAACCGGTGTCGCGATCGCCACTGATGATGGGGCAGGGGCCGATGTCGTCCTCCTCGACCTCACCATGCCCGGCCTCTCCGGCATGGAAACACTTGAAATGCTGTCAGAGCGTCGCCCGGAACTGCCAGTGATTATGCTGACTGCCACGAGCGGCATTGACACGATCGTTGCCGCCATGCGCGCCGGTGCCATCGACTTCATCGTCAAACCCGCCAACCCGGAACGCGTCGTCGTCTCGATCCGCAACGCGCTCAAGCTTTCGTCTCTCACCGGTGAAGTCAAACGTCTGACCCGCAAAGCCGAAGGTGGCATGGGCTTCGAAGATATGATCGCCAGCGCACCCGCCATGCGCCAGGTTCTGCGCCTCGGCCAACGCGCCGCTGCCTCCGATATTCCCGTCCTGATCCTCGGCGAAAGCGGTGTTGGTAAGGAAGTCATCGCCCGCTGCATTCAAGGTGCCTCTGATCGTTCCGGCAAACCTTTCATCTCGGTCAACTGCGGCGCGATCCCTGAAAATCTCGTGGAGAGCATCCTGTTCGGTCATGAGAAAGGCGCGTTTACAGGCGCGGTCTCCCGCTCACCGGGCAAATTCGTAGAAGCCGATGGCGGCACGCTCTTCCTCGATGAAATCGGCGAGCTTCCCCTCGACATGCAGGTTAAACTCCTCCGCGCGCTTCAGGAAGGCGAGGTCGATCCCGTCGGTGCCCGTCGCCCCGTCAAAGTCGATGTGCGCATCATCTCGGCCACAAACCGTGATCTCGCAAGCCGCGTCAAAGAGGGCAATTTCCGCGAAGACCTCTATTACCGCCTGAACGTCTTCCCGGTCGAAATGCCGTCCCTACGCGAACGCGTCGAGGATGTTCCCGCGCTCGTCGATCATTTCATCGGCCGCTTCAACGCCAGCGAAGGTACCAATATCCAAGGCGCCAGCGACGACACGCTGAAAATGCTCTGCGCCTTCGATTGGCCGGGCAATGTCCGCCAGTTGGAAAATGCAGTCTTCCGCGCGGTCGTCCTGTGCGAAGGTGATCTGCTTCAGCCTTACGATTTCCCACAAATCAGCGGCATGATGCCGGAAATCGCGAGCCTGCCTGCGGTTCCAGCACGTCCTGAGCCTGCCAATGACACGGTTCCAACGCCATCGGCTGCAGCTGCCTCGCCTGAAGCCAGCCCGGTTCCCGTCATCGAAGACGGTGAAGTCCGCGCGCTCTCAGATGTCGAACGCGACCTGATCGCCTACGCCATCGACTTCTATGAAGGCCACATGAGCGAAGTCAGCCGCCGCCTCGGCATCGGCCGCTCAACGCTCTACCGCAAAGTCCGCGAATACGGACTGGACGACGACGCCAAACGCGAAGCGGGATAAGGTAAAGCCCCACCCCAACCTCCGCCGACCCCTGTGAAAACAGGGGTCCATCTCTGACCCCATCGTCTTCGTGGAGAGGCCCAGAGATGGATACCTGCCTGCGCAGGTATCGCCGGACTTTAAGGGTGCAAAGTAAGGCTCACGCCTCAAGCGAAGTCGAAGGATGAAGCCGGAAGTTGTGCTTGCTGCCCATCCTTCGACTTCGCTTGAGGCATGAGTTTGGTAGGGACTGCGCCGCACCCCGCAAACCGCCCTCTATCCCCCACCCAGACCCCCGTCATTATTGAGAAACCACAAAACTTATCCCCACCCGCCGTAAGTGCCGTATACTGCTCCGCATCTCCCCTCTGAGAAGGGTCGATCGCGAACGGCGTGATCTGAGGGCGAGAGCGGCGGTCTGTGGCTTCAGGTGGGGACACCGAAACCCTATCACAGCGGTCACAGTCGGGCAGTGCAATGGGACACCGGTCGCCAGTGCGACACGGTTGGGGCGAGAAATCCCGTAAAACCGACCAAGCCCGGACCTCTTTCAGGCCTCGCCTTGTGAGAGGACACAAACAACACACCGCCGCGGGTGCGCTCTTTCTGGGCGCGACAGCCTGCTAACAAGGCAGGCACTAGACCAGCGTTCCAAAAAGAGCGCACTCGGCCTTTTTTATAACGTGAGGTGGCAACACCGTCCGGCGCTTGCCGCTGTGTTTCTTATTCTCTTTTGATTCAGGGTGAGCTTGGTACTGGAATCAGTTATCGCTGCGCTTACAAGCATAGATCACTTAGCAAGGTAGCAAGGATGTTCACAGGCCCCTATAAAGCTCCAGCCTCACTGGGCCAATATCCATTGATGTGCACAATTATAGTGATAGGAGCGCTTACGGTTCCCCTTGCCGTTGGCTTCTCGATCGCTTCGTCCGTCTCTCCGAATACGTTCATACTCATCGAAAATGGTGAGCGTGTAGCGAATATGGCTCGTGTTGATTTGCTGGCCTGTTTGATCATGTTCGGAACTTTTCTCGGCCTAACATATTGGAGCGAGGCAATCGGAGCCGGACCGTTTGCTGGAACACTGAAAGTTGAACCGTTTTGGATTGTCTTCTCAGTCGTTGTGTCTCCGTTATTTTGGATCGCTTATACGCTAATCCCTGCAACCCTATTTCAAGGGAATGATTGGCTCTATTCTAGCAGAGAAGCAGCTGAGTCCATGGATATGGGTAATTGGTCGGTCTCGCTTTTTATCTACGCAATTCTTTTAGCGCCTCTATTGGAAGAAATGGTTTATCGAGGGATCGGTTTTGGATGTCTTGTTGCCAGAGGCTTTCCGCCAATTATGGCGATCGCTATTCCTAATATCGTTTTTGCGGTTTCACATCAGCAATACTCGCCTGTTGGTGTTTTCATAATTTTCCTCGGCGGGTTCTGGTTTGGTTTTCTACGCATCAAGACTGGTTCTATTCTCGCACCCATCATTGGGCATATGTCGATCAATGCGACCCTGATCTATCTGAGTTTATTATAGGCACAGGCTCCCGCCACGTGAGGGCTTGTCGCGTCCACCTAGTCGATACAAATCACACCCATGAGTGACGATCTAACCCTCGAACAGACCTATGACATTCCGGGCGGCTACCAACCTTTGCCATGGCATCGCGGCTTTGGCCGACAGGTCGGGCCGCTCTTCGAAAAGCGCGACGCCGATGGCATGACACGCGGCTTCCGGGTCGGTGAACATCATACCAATGGCATGATGAACGCCCATGGCGGTATGCTGATGACCTTTGCCGATATGGCGTGGGGTTCAGCGATTGAGAAAGACGAAGACACATGGTGGGTCACAATCCGTCTGGTCTGCGATTTCCTGTCCGGCGCGCCACATGGTTCGTGGATTGAAGGGCGCGGAGACGTCCTGTCCGTCATCGATAACGTACACACGGTGGAAGGCAGGATCTGGACAGGTGACAAAACCCTGATGACCGGAACCGGTGTCTTCAAAGTGATTGAGAAGCGAATTTAAGATGGCCGATGACGTAAAAGAGCTACCGCCGGAACAGGCCAATCTACTTGTGAAGTATCGAGGGGCTCGCCCGCCCGCTCCGGATTGGTTTCAGCACGCAATAGACACACCCTATGAAGAGCGCTTCGTCAGTGTCAATGGAACGCGTGTGCGCTATCAGCGCTGGGGCGAGGCCGGACAGCCCGGCTTGCTTCTCGTGCATGGCAATGGCGCGCATGCGCATTGGTACGACTTTATTGCTCCATATTTTGCTGAAACACACTGTGTTGTCGCGATGAGCTTTGCGGGCATGGGCGACAGTGACTGGCGCGACACCTATTCGGTTCAAGCCTTCACCGATGAGCAGTTGGCCGTTTGCGAAGATGCGGGCCTGTTTGAAAATGGCGCTCAGCCCACAATGGTGGCGCACTCTTTTGGCGGTTTCATCGCGATGCATACAGGTTCAAAACATTCTGATAAGTTTGCCGGAATTATGATTGTCGACAGTCCTGTCCGTCCCCCCGATGATGACTGGGATGGCCCGCCACAACGCGCGCGCGGCAACAAAACTTACACAACGCTTGAAGGGGCACTGGCGCGGTTTAGGCTCGCCCCACCACAACCGTGTGAGAACCACTACATTGTCGATTACATTGCACGCCACAGCTTGAAAAAAGTGACTATGGAAAGCGGGCAGGAAGGCTGGACTTGGAAATTCGATCCTTTCATCTGGCGTCACTTTGAAGCGATGGCGGAGCCGAAAGATATGTTGCGCGCGATTTCGTGCCCGCTAGCGATTATGCGCGGCGAAAACTCAATTCTGTTGCACGAAAAAACGTGGACTTACATGCGCGGTCTGCGCGATGACATGACGATGATTTCCATTCCCGAAGCGCAGCACCACGTGATGCTGGATCAACCGCTGGGCTTTGTCGCCGCCGTTCGCGCTCAACTTGCGGCTTGGGCTACTGACGCAGGATAAGGCGTTCGCCACGGAACTCGTATGCATAGAGTTGGGACAGGAAGCTCATACCGAGGAGGGACTGATCGAGATCACTTTTCAGCACCATAGCCTCAACATTGCGGACATGAACCTGATTGATCTTTAGGCTATCGAGCAAAACGCTGGCCCCCATTGTCTCTCCACCAGCGGTGCTAATCCGCCACTTATAATCGAGACTGTCAGGCTTAAGCCCAAGTCGACGCGCATCGTCATAAGTCAGGGCCACAACGCTGGCCCCAGTATCGACCATGAAATTCACAGTCGCTTTTTTGTTTACCAGAACACGTGCCCAGTAATGGCCGTCAGTCTTCAGGGTCAAAACAGCGCTGCGCCGGGTCGCATTTGGGAGAGGGGCGCCATCTTCGATCGCTGCATCCTGAACCGTCAAAGAGGCCGCTTGTGGAACCGTATTGGCCTTCGCACTCTCATCAAGCTTCGGCGCGACAAAGACGGCAATCACGCCTGCAATCGCTCCAGCGACAATCATTCCACCAATAAAATTTGTTGCGCTCATTTGCTGACCGGTCCCAGTTTTCCGAGGCTGCGTAAATGCTCCATTCGGTCAGGAAGGTCAGCCATAACAGCCTCACGTCCTTCTGGTCCGAGCTTTACCCAACCACCAATTTCCGGAAGTGTCCGCCCGCATCCAAGACATTGCTTCGTCTCACCATCAATGGCGCAAACCTGGATGCACGGTGATTTTATAGCTCGCCTGTCCACGCGACCACATTCCTTGACTGTAACTGTTTCACAAAATTGCGAATAATCGATTGACTTAGCCTGTTAAATCATGACGCAAATGCGACTTGCTGACCATAAGGATTTTGAGTTGACTGACGTGCCCGGCGAAACAGGCCCTTTTGACGATGTTCGTGCCCTGATTGCACAGCCTGCGGGGCCAGCACACGAATATGGCCAGAAAGTCTATGAGGCCCTGCTGGGCATGGGTCGTGAAGGCGACTACGGTAAGCTTGGCGACGGGGCAGCGTGGCTTGCAGCCTGGCAAAAGCGTTATCCGCCTCGCATTGAAATGCCGACACTAGCCATCTTTGCGGGATCGCACGGCGTGACTGAGGGCGGAGTGAGCCTCTCGTCTATTGAGAGTACCCGTAAACGGGTCGACGCCCTGAGAGACGGGCAAGCACCGCTGTCTGCGATTGCGGCTCAAGTCGGGGCAAACATCCGCGTTTTCGAGCTGGCGATTGAAAAGCCAACGCCGAATATCGCTGAAACAGCCGCGATGAGCGAGCGGGAATGCGCGGCCAATATCGCTTTTGGATTTGAAGCATTGGAAGGGAAGCCGGACGCCATCGCGCTCGGTGTCTTAGGGGCCGGGATCGGGACCGCAGCGGCGGCTGTTGCTTGCGCGCTGTATGGCGGTTCAGCCGATTATTGGGTTCGGCCCGGGCCGCAAGTGCCGAATGAAATGGGACAAGCCCGTGTCGAAGTTGTCGAACAAGCATTGAAAACACATCGGGGCCACCTAGAAGATCCTTTGCAAGCCTTGCGTTGCCTTGGTGGTCGTGAACTGGCTGCTTGCGTAGGAACTATCATTGCGGCCCGACAGCAGGGTGTCCCAATCATCATCGACGGCTTTGCGACAACGATTGCGGCTGGGATTGTCCATGCGATCAATCCGCTTGCCCTCGACCATGTCCGTGCCGCGCATGTGACGAGAAGACCAGCCCATCAAGCCGCGCTTGAGCGTTTGGGCTTGTCGCCTCTCGTTGATCTGGAATTCAATACAGGCGGCGGAATGGGGTCGTGTGCTGCGATTGGTCTTTTAAAGACCGCATGCTCGCCATTCCTGGGGCAGCCGCTGGACTCCTGACACGCTCCATCGGGGCGACCTGTCGCATTGTGCATAACTCTCGCGACGTGATACTTGACGTTAACGTTCGCGTTAACTTGCCTTTTTGAGGCATGCAATGCATGAATGCTAAAAATTAAAACCCATGGGATACGCAAAATGAACCTCGAATTTTCACCAGAAGAAATCGCTTTCCGGGACGAAGTCCGCGCTTTTATCGAAGAGAATTATCCAGAGGAAATGAAGGGTATCTCCGCATCACGCGAAGATTTGACCCGCGATCAGTTTCTGGCGTGGCACAAGGTCCTCGGTAAAAAGGGTTGGGCTGCCCCCGCATGGCCTGAAGAGTATGGCGGTACAGGCTGGACCTCGACACAGCGCTATATCTGGTCAGAAGAGAATGCCCGTGTTGATGCGGTGCCACCGCTTCCATTCGGTGTGTCCATGGTTGGTCCGGTGATTTATACCTTCGGCAATGCAGAACAGAAAGAGCGTTATCTGCCGAAAATTTTGAGTGGTGAAGAGTGGTGGGCGCAAGGCTATTCTGAGCCGGGCGCTGGATCAGACCTCGCAAGCCTGAAGACAACCGCTGTTCGCGATGGCGACCACTATATCGTCAATGGCCAGAAAACTTGGACGACCCTTGCGCAGCACGCTGACTGGGGTTTCTTCCTTGTGCGCACCGACCCGGATGCCGCGAAGCCGCAGGAAGGTATTTCTTTCCTCCTGATCGACATGAACACACCGGGGATTGAAGTTCGCCCGATCATCACGATTGATGGCGGTCATGAGGTCAATGAGACCTGGCTGACAGACGTCCGTGTTCCGGTTGAAAATCTTGTCGGAGTTGAGAACCAAGGTTGGACCTATGCGAAGTTCCTGCTGGCACATGAGCGTTCAGGTATCGCGGGTGTTGCTCGCTCCAAGCGCGGGCTTGAAAAGCTTCGTGAAATTGCATCGACAGAGGTTCTTGATGGCCAGCCGTTGATGAAAGATGACAGCTTTGCGCGTAAAGTCAGCCAGTTGGAAATTGATCTGACGGCACTCGAATTTACCGAACTGCGCACACTGGCCGGTGAAGCCCAAGGCAAAGGACCGGGGCCTGAGAGTTCTATCCTAAAAGTCAAAGGGACTGAAATTCAGCAGCGTTTGACAGAACTCACGCTTGAAGCTGTCGGAAATTACGGCGCGCCTTACTATCGCGGTTTCCCGGAAGATGGCTCCAACGAGTTTCCGATCGGACCGGAATACGCGCATCACAGTGCGCCGCACTATTTCAACATGCGTAAGACGTCGATCTATGGCGGGTCGAATGAGATTCAGCGCAATATCATCACGAAGATGATTTTGGGGCTGTAAGCCTTGGCGACCTTATTAAGTCGTTCCTTGCTGCTCGCGATTTTTATGATCGCGGGCAGTCTTTCAATGGCGGCAGAGTCTTCTGACTTAAGACCGCAGGCTGGCACTGTTTTATACTGGGTTGGCCATGATGGATCGTGTTCATACCGATTTGAAGAAATGGTTTTGTATCACGATGATGACCTGACCTTGTATCAAACATTCCCAGATGAATACGAAGCCGATCGTGAGCCTATGGCCGACGATTTTTATGTGCTTCTATCAGGTGTTCAATATTTTGCTTGTGATGAAGCGCTGCCGTCTGCTGAATACCGGGAGAAACTGAAAGCCTTTATTCGCGACGGTGCTCCTGATGATGAGTTTGAAACCGTGTCTGAAGATGCGGCTACGCTGAAGATTGATGCTGAACAGCCGTTCTTTTTTATGGGAGACACCCATCAAGGTCTTTGGGTTCATTCTGCCCCAAACGAAGAGCGTTATCTCATTGATCGGGCAACCGGCCTGAACTTCAATCTGCATTGGGCGGATGACATGAGTGACACACTGGTTCTGAAAACAGAGCAAAAAGAGATAGATTTAAGCGGGATCATGGTGCATCTAGGCACCTGTGCGACGCTGATGAGCGAATAGATAGAACAATAATTTTGGAGGACAGTCTCAATGGACTTTAATTTCACAGAAGAGCAAACCATGATCCGCGACAGCCTCGCGAGGCTGATCCGGGAACAGTATGATTGGGACACGCGCGCCGCTGTTGTCAAAAGCGAGAGCGGCTGGCGCCCTGAAATGTGGGCGCAGTTTGCTGAGCTTGGCTTGCTTATGGCCCCGTTTAGCGAGGAAGATGGCGGCCTTGGGGGCGGCCCGATTGACGCGATGGTCGTCATGGAAGAGTTCGGTAAAGGCCTTGTGGTTGAGCCTTTCGTACCGAGCGTTGTCTGTGCAGGCGGCTTCCTGAAGCATGCCGGAAGCACGGCGCAGAAAGAAGAGCACCTTCAAGCGATTATGGGCGGGTCTAGCGTTTACGCGTTTGCCTATGCTGAGCCGCGCGGGCGCTACAATCTCGCTGACCTTGAAACAACAGCCAAGAAAGAGGGCAGCGGTTATGTCCTGAACGGCCACAAAGCCGTCGTGATTGGCGCGCCTTGGGCTGATAAACTGGTTGTCACCGCGCGAACAGGCGGCGATCGCCGTGATGTCGGGGGTGTGTCTGTCTTTATCGTCGATAAGGGGGCTGACGGCGTCACGACGCGCGATTATCCAACCGTCGACGGTCGCCGGGCATCTGAGGTTTACTTTGAGAATGTCTCTGTTGGTGCTGATGCCCTAATCGGAGCTGAAGGTGAGGCTTTGGCCCTGATCGAACGTGTTGTGGATGAGGCGACAGCTGCGACCTGTGCGGAAGCCATGGGTGTTATGGGCGTTGCGCACAAAATGACGGTGGAATATTCCCGCCAACGCAAGCAATTCGGCACGCCGATTGGCAAATTCCAGGTCCTGCAGCATCGCATGGTCGACATGTTTATGGAGCATGAGCAATCGATTTCCATGACTTACATGGCTACGCTCAAGCTTGATGAAGACGAGATTGAGCGTAAGAAAGCGGTGTCCGCTGCGAAGGTTCGTATTGGCCAAGGGGGTCGCTTTGTTGGTCAGGAATCCATCCAGATCCACGGCGGTATGGGCATGACTGAAGAGCTTGCTGTTGGGCACTATTTCAAGCGCCTGACCATGATTGATGCCGAGTTTGGCAATGTCGATCACCACATGCGCCGCTACACAACGCTGAGCGCAAGCAACGTGGCGATGGCTGCTGAGTAAATGCTGCGCCGGTGGCTGATCGGCGTTTTAATTGTGAGCGGGACGCTTTTTGTGCTCCCGCTCATTTACGTTCAGGCGACTGTTCCTGAGGTTTATCGCAAACCTGCGGAAGCCACTGTGCAAGGGCGGACGAGCAATATCGTCGAGCTTGCCGTCATTCATAATTATCGCAAAGAGGGCCGGCGCGTCGCTGTTGTTCAGCGGCCGATTATTTTCATTTTTGAAGGGATTGATGACGCGCCAGATCGCTTCATGGTGGTCTCACGTGGGTATAAGACAGACTTCGCGTCTTTGCCGCGATTGTCCCGTTACTTTTTCAATCCGTTTGATGAATACGCAGAAGCCGCGATCGTTCATGATTGGCTCTATGCGATCGCAGAGTCGGGCAAGAAACGCGAAGCGGACATGATCTTCCTGCGGGCCATGCTGGATGACGGGGTCTCGCCAATTGTCGCCCGATATTTCTACACAGCGGTGCGAGCGGGTGGCCTGTTTGGTGGCGGAGGCTATGGACGTAAAGAAGAGTGGACGGACGCGTTTTATTCTGTTCCGCTAGAGACGGATCTCGTTGAGGATTGCATTCCGGAGAAGCCGCAGACGGCGCTTTATCGCATGTCTGATGTCGTGGCGCTTGATGGTGTTTCAGAAGACAACGCGGATCGCTACAATGCGATGTATGCTGTGATGTTACAGGGCTATGATCCGATGACGGAAGCGTGGCTGGAGGCGCTGTCTAGTGAAGCTTGCCGGATCAGTTTGGGGTCTGTGATCGTGGAGAATGCCTATACGGACCTGGCGCCGATTCTGTCTCAATTCACAGATGATCAGGAGCGTGCGCACGTTGAGCACATGCTGATCAACTCTAAGGCCTCGACAATCCAGACCGACTTGTTTTCCCGTGACCTTTACGCGCAGCGCTTTCTGGATGCGTATTTCCAGTATCGGTTTGGCGAACCGGTGCCTGATAAGATCCGGTGCATCGGTGTTGAGCAGCGTCTGCAACTGATGCTGGATGTCTTGTGGGACAAATCAGACGAGGCAAGCTGGCCGGAGATTGAATGCGCTATGGTTCAAGGCCAGGATCCTGTTCTGCCATCTGAGGCTGAACAAGATCAGTCGACGGAGATCATTGAAGCAGTTGAATAATCGCATTGCCCGCGATGCTGTTTGTTTGACGCACCTCCGCCTCCCCGGCATGGTGGACTTTGAGGATGGAGGGTCAAATGCGATTGGGACTAATAACAGTCGGCTTTATTGCAGCGACTATGGACATAGCGACTGCGCAAACAGTGTCAGCACCGCCGCCACCATGTTCAGATGAGTCGTACCATCAGTTCGATTTCTGGCTCGGCGATTGGGAGGTTACGGGCTCGAATGGGCAGGTTGCAGGCATAAATAGAATTACCTCTGAAGAGGGTGGATGCTTGGTACTTGAGCGTTGGTCAGGGGCTTCAGGGTCAACTGGGCAGAGTTACAATTACTATAATCCGACAACTCAGAAATGGCGGCAGGTTTGGGTCAGCGCTGGCGCGATGATCGATTATGAAGGCGGCCTGACCGAGACAGGATCCATGAAACTGGAAGGGACAATCACTTATCCCGCAAACGCC
>JBCBCO010000025.1:0-20269 GCA_038630445.1 Pseudomonadota bacterium
GACACTCAGTTCATTCTGCGTGCTGCGGCACCGGATGGAATCGGCATTCTGGCCGATGTGATGTCCTATCTCGCGCATCACAATTTGAATGTTGTGGAGAGCCATGATTTTGGTGATCCCCAGACGCAGCGCTTTTTCATCTGGGCGCGGTTTGAGGCTGAGAGCTCTTTTGATCAAAGCGTGTTTGAAGATGGGTTTCGGACTCTAGCGCAAAAGCGGGAGATTGAGTGGCAGCTGCGTGGTGTCGAAGACAAACCGAACGTGCTCGTTCTGGTGTCCAAAGGCGATCATTGCCTGAATGATCTTCTTTATCGTCATCGGCGTGGGCGTTTGGGCGCTCAGATTGTGGGTGTCGTGTCTAACCATCCGGATGCGGCTTGGCATTCGGAGCGCCATGATTTGCCGTTTTATCATATCCCGGTCACGAAAGCGACAAAGGTTGAGGCTGAAGCGCGCCTGCTTGATTTGATTGAAGAGACGCAGACGGATTTTGTCGTTCTTGCGCGCTATATGCAGATCCTGTCCGACGCGTTGTCGCGAAAATTGGAAGGGCGCTGCATCAATATTCACCATTCAGCTTTGCCGAGCTTCAAGGGCGCGCGTCCTTATCATCAGGCCCATGAGCGTGGGGTAAAGCTGATGGGCGCGACGGCGCATTATGTGACAGCCGCTTTGGATGAGGGGCCTATCATTGCACAGGATGTCTCCCCGGTGGATCACCGTATGAGCCCTGAACGCATGGCCGAACTGGGCAAGGATACAGAGGCACGGGTGCTGGCGCGTGCGGTGACGGCGCATGCCGAGGGACGGGTTTTCCTGAATGGATATCGCACGGTGGTGTTTGAATGAGCATGGATCAGAAGCATATGGCCCGCGCGCTTGAACTGGCGCGGTTTCAGCATGGCCGGACGGGCAAGAACCCGTCTGTCGGCTGTGTGATTATCGATCTGGACGGTCATGTGATCAGCGAAGGTGCAACCGGAGATGGCGGGCGTCCGCATGCTGAACAGGTTGCATTGAGCTCGCTGCCTAGGGGTGAGGCCGCTGGTGCAACCGCTTATGTGACGCTTGAGCCGTGTCGGGAACGGTCAACCTGTGAAGCATCCTGTTCGACGCGCCTGATCGATGCTGGGGTTGCGAGGGTCGTTATTGCCGCGCTTGATCCCCACCCTCAGGGCAGCGGAGGGCTACAGCGCTTACGTGAGTCCGGTATCGCGGTTGAAGTCGGTGTTCTGAAAGCCGAAGCCGAGGCGCTGTACGAAGTGTTCTTTGCGTCGATCGCTTAGTCCATTGCCGCGTCGAGCAAGAGATAGGTCGCCAAGCGCGGGCTGGCATGCTTTTTCGAGTCGCGCGTGTTCTCCAGAGCGTTCAAGGCATCGCTTTCTTCAAGCGCGATAAAATCACGGGCGAGTGACATCAGGTCACCGTCGCTGCGCAAGCGGCCTCTAACGCGTTCGACCTGACGCCCGGCTGATTGGCGGATCGAAATGCGGCGCTTGCTGTCACCCTTGCGCGCCGACAGGGCGATCTTCTTCTTGTCGCGCGGTTTGAAAATCTCGCTGAGATTGATGCCGGATTCGATCAGGCGTTCGATCAACTGTTCTGCCGTTTCTTCGCGTGAGAGGGCAGGGGAATCCTCGCGCTCCATGTCGGCGATGATGTCGCTCAGGCTGGTGCCGCCATTGACAGGGACTGGTGGTTTTGCAGGCGTCGGTGCCGGTTCGAAATGGTCGATACCGTTGACGTTTTCGGTGTCGTCGTCCTCAAACTCAGCGTCCATGACGACAGCAGGTTCGGGCGCGATTTCGATTTCCGGTTCAATCTCTTGAAGACTGTCATCAACCGATGCCGTACCGAGGATCGTATCGGCCATTCTGTCCGCATTGGCCTCAAACAGGTCCTCTTCGGTGACGCGGGATGGCGAGGCGCTTAAGCTGGGTCTTTCTTCTTCACTCAGTGCTGAGCCGTTCTCGAGTGGCGGTGGTGTGTCTTCTATCTCGGTCTCTGCGAACAGGTCCGTATCAGCAGAACTCGGTTCAACCGTATCCAATTCGAGTTTTGCGGATTTGACCGCGGCGGAGGCTTCCTGTCCGGCGCGTTTAAGCTTTGCCAGCGCATTTGCGGCTGTTTCTGAGGCTTGAAAACTCTGCTCCTGAATTTCTTGACTAGCTTGTCGCGCCTGATCCAGCGCGGCTTTCACCGAGTCGACGAGGCGGTCGCCTGTGGTTGTGGCGGCAGCTGCGGCGAGTTCTCCGGCGCGTGAGGCGGTTTCGACGGTTTTACGGGACTGTTCCAGTTTCTCTTCCATGCGCGAGATGGCATAGAGGAGCGTTTCATTACGCTTGCCTGCCTCACCGGCGAGGTGGTCGAGCGCTTCGATCCTGTTGCGGAGATTTTGTCCCGTCTTGTCCAGAGATGACAGGCGCGATTTCAGACCGTCTTCTGCAGCGGCGACATCTTCGGAGGCTCGCGTGGCTGAGTCGACCATCAGCTTGATCTGGCTTGGGATCGCCGTGCTTAGCGTTTCGGTCTGCTGCTGCAGGTCTTTGGAGAGATGTTCCAACGTCGTGCGTTCTTCGGCGAGGCGTGTTGCCAGTTCGCGGGCATTGTCTGCGCTCGCATAGGTCACAGATTCAAGCCGCTGGCGCTCATCGCCCAATTCCTCAGACACCGCGCGCATCGCAGTCAGCGCGTGGTTCATGGTTTTATCGACGTCGGATGAAGCCTGTTTCATCGTTTGGGCGAAGTTTGCAGCCTCTTTTCCGGTGGTCTCCAGCGGTTGCAGAAGTTGCGCGGCGGCTTCAACGACCAGCGCATTAGACGCGCTCGCCCTGACTTGCTCGCGCGCAAACAGGCTCGCAATGATCATCAAAAGACCGGGCAGGATGAGCATGATCGAACCGGCAATGATGACAGCAGGTGCAAGGCTATCAATGCGCTCCAGACCGAGGATTGCGAGGGCCCCGCCAAAGGCCGCACCCCACCACAGCAAAGCCAGTATCCACCCCGTCCACATCAACCATCGCCCGGCGAAACGGGCTTCGTTTAAGCGGGTCTGAATGTTTTCAAAACGATCTTGCGGCGCGGTACTCAACTCTGACATAGCTCTCTTATACCCTGATTTTGGGCAAAATTGCGAGCGTATTACACACGATCAGGGTTAAGTCTTCGTCAGCCTGCGCCGGGTCCCGTGTAAGCCATCGGCGCGCCTGGCCCGAGATCGATGCCCAGGAAGGCCCAGAGGACGACCAAAAGCGTGCCGCTGATCAGCATCCATAGCGAGTATGGGATCATCATCGCGGTCAAGCTGCCAAGGCCGAAATCGGTTACCCAGCGCCTTGCGAAGACGAGGATGAGTGGGAAATAGACCATGAGCGGCGTGATGATATTCGTCGCACTGTCGCCGACGCGATAGACAGCTGTGGCACCGTCCGGTGAAACGCCGAGTAGCATCAGCATCGGGACCATGACCGGGGCGAGAAGCGCCCACTTGGCCGAAGCTGAGCCGACGAAGAGGTTTATCAGCGCTGAGAATAGAACGATTAGCCCAAGCAAAACTGGTAGCGGAAGGCCGGAGGACTCAATTGCATCGGCGCCGTGGACGGCACTGATCAGACCGAGGTTTGACCATCCGAACATCGCAACGAAGTGCGCAGCGGCAAAAGACAGGACCAGATAATAGCCCATATCCTTCATCGCTTCCGTCATCATGTCGACCAGATCACGGTGATTTTTGATCGTTCCGGCGGCTGCGCCATAGGCCCAGCCTGCGGCGAGGAAGAGGATGAGGAAGCCCGCCACGAGTGAGCGGAAGAAAGGCGCGAGCCGATCATACCATTCAAGGCCTGCGATGCGTTCTGGCGACATGCCGCTGGCGGCGGCATCCGCATCAGAAATGTAAAGCGCATCGCCCGGTCCGATGGTCATGAAAGTCCAGAGCGCGACAACGCCGAGCATGGCGAGACACCCATAAAGCAGGCCCTTTTTCTGTGCCTCTGTTAGCGGCGCAGCTTCATCGCCATAGGACTGCATATCGGTGTCGGCAGCAGGCTGCCATTTGCCAAGGCGTGGCTCGATAATCTTGTCGGTCACAAACCAGATAATCGGCATGTAGAGCAGTAGGAGGCCTATAATGAAATAGGTGTTGCCTGCGATATTGGCATCATAGCCCGCGTTCAGAATCTCTCCCGCTTCTTCTGTGATGCCGTAAAGGAGCGCGTCCAATTGGCCCGGGAAGAGGTTGGCTGAGAACCCGCCCGAAACACCTGCGAAGGCTGCTGCGATCCCCGCCAAGGGATGGCGACCTGCAGCCGCAAAAATGATCGCCGCCAATGGGATCATGACGACATAGCCGGCATCGGCGGCGTGGTTGGACAGCATCGCCACAAGCGCGACGAGCGGTGTTAGCAGGAATTTCGGTGCGTCACCGACAGCGCCTTTGATCGCGCTCGCGAAGAAACCGGATCGTTCAGCAACGCCTGCGCCGAGCATCACGACAAGGACATAGCCTAGCGGGTGGAAGTGGGTAAACGTGGTCGGCATTTCCGTCCAAAGACGCTGAATATTTTCAGGTGAGAATAGGCTGACCGCACTGATAACGCCGTCTGCACCGATGCCGAATCTTGCTTTCTGGCTGTCGGGCATGCCGCCGAGGACGTCTTCGCTAAGTGTGGCACTGGTTCCAAGGAACGCTGTGATGATCGAAATAATCACCAAGGCGATGATGAAGTACATGAACAGGAAAACCGGGTCCGGCAATTTATTGCCGGCTCGCTCGACCCAGGCGAGAAATCCTTTTTGCTCAGATGCTGCGGCGGTATCAGTCATGCCGTCCTCTCCCCGAATGTGATAATTTCATTTCGCTCCACATACCGTAATGCAAGCAAACTGAAGGAATGACAACAGGTTGGTTTCCGCCTGCCCGATGTGACGGGATACCTGTTCTTCTGGGCGCGTCCGTCGTAAGGAGAGGCATGATGAACGTGTTATATGTTGCTCTCGGCGGGGCCATTGGGGCAAGCTTGCGATACGGTGCCGGATTGGTGTTTGGCAGCGGCGCGCAGGCGACGCTGTTTGTGAATGTGGCTGGGTCGCTGGCATTGGGTGTCTTGATGGGGTGGCTGACGACGCGCACAGTTGAGTCCGCGAATATTTTGATGCTGTTTTTGGGTGTTGGCCTACTTGGGGCTTTCACGACCTTTTCGGCGTTTTCGCGCGAGACGGTACACTTTTTCATGCAGGGTGAGGTTCTTCGCGGGGCGGTTTATGCTGGTGTGAATATGGTTGGCGCGCTTGCAGCG
This sequence comes from Pseudomonadota bacterium, assembly GCA_038630445.1. Classification (GTDB taxonomy): domain Bacteria; phylum Pseudomonadota; class Alphaproteobacteria; order Caulobacterales; family Hyphomonadaceae; genus Henriciella. Next base: position 5,301 of record JBCBCO010000025.1, read on the forward strand.
TTTGCGATTGCTCTGCTTGCTACACAGAGAGTTCTCTCATGAGTGGGCAGGTTGTGACCGAGACCGTGAGTCCAAAGGAGGCCGGGGTGCGGCTTGATCGCTGGATCAAGCGCCGGATGCCGATGACACAGGGCGAAGTTGAGAAGCTCCTGCGTAAGGGACAGGTTCGCGTAGACGGCGCGCGGGCGAAATCCAATACGCGACTGGAAGCGGGTATGGAAGTGCGCCTACCGCCTTACACGCGCAAAGAGACCTCCAATATGCCGTGGTCTGCGCCGAAGACGCCGGATAGCAAGGCGCTGGCCTTTCTGCGTCCGTTGATTGTGCACGAAGACGAGGACATGTTCGTTCTGAATAAGCCCGCAGGCATTGCAGTTCAGGGCGGGACAAAACAGGGCGGGCGTCACATTGATGGGATGCTGGATGCGCTGAGCAATGGGGAACATCGCCCGCGTCTTGTGCATCGACTTGATAAGGCGACGTCCGGATTGTTGATCATTGCGCGTCATCCTGCTGCGGCGGCGCGACTGGGCGATCTGTTCCATTCGCGCGACGTGCAGAAGATCTACTGGGCGGTCACGGTCGGTGTGCCGCATCCGATGGCGGGGCAGCTCAGAAGCTGGATGCGGAAAGGCACAGGGCCCGAGGGCCGTGAGCGAATGATTATGGGCGCGCATGGCGACAAGATCTCCAAACATGCGATTACCGATTATGCGGTTGTGTCCACAGCGGCGCAGCGAGCGGCCTGGGTTGCGCTCAAGCCTTCAACAGGACGGATGCATCAGCTGCGCTTTCACATGCATGAGTTGGGCACCTCTATTCTGGGCGATGATAAGTACGAGACAGCCCGCGAGGTTCCGCAGGGTGTCGGGAAAGGTCTGCATCTACATGCACGTGCGCTGGTTATTCCGCGTGCGAAGGGTAAGGCGCTGACGCTGCAAGCGCCGCTATCCGGTACAATGCGCGACACATTTGAAGCGCTGGGCTTTTATGAAAGCGAAGCCGGGCGCGATCCCTTGGAGATGTTCGTGTAATGAGCGTGCAAGCCGCCATCCAGCGGGGCTATAAGGCTTATCAACGCGGTGATCTGGCGACCGCTCGGTCCGCCTTGCAGAGCGTGCAGCACCCTCAAGCGTGGCATTTACTTGGCCTCGTTGAGCGCAAAGCGGGGCAATATGGGCAAGCTCTTGATTGGTTGGCTAAAGCTGAGCGGGCCGATCAACGTAATCCCGAAATCGCCAACAATCAGGGGCGTGTGGCGCTGGATGCCGGGCAGGTTGGCGATGCCGAGCGGTTTTTCCGCCGCGCGCTGAGCCTGCGGCCGAATTGGGAACCAGCGCTGACGGGGTTGGGTAAAAGCCTGAACCAGCAAAAGCGGTGGCAGGAGGCGAGGAATGTCTGGGGGCTGGTCCTGCAGCAAAAACCACAGGATGTTAGCGGTCGCTATAATGCGGCGATGGCTGATGTGGAGTTGGGCAAGCTGGATGAGGCTGATGCGGCTTTCTCTCAGTTGCTCGATAATGGTGTCGATGATGCCGCGATCTGGTTCATGCGCGGCCGCGCGCGGTGCGAGGCAAGCCAGATTGAAGCGGGCATCGCTGATCTAGAAGCCGCGTGGATCCGCCGCCCTGAACCGCACGTTCTCAAGAATCTCGCCAACACGCTGTGGATGGCCGGAGAGACGCAGCGGTTTGAGGGACTGCTGTCAGATGTGCCGGACCAACTTGCCTTGATGGCGGTGGATTTGCGCGGTCAGAGCGGTGATCTGAATGGCGCGCTGGAGGCTTGGGCGCGGTTGGGTGAGGCCCAGAGGGGGCAGCCGGCGGCTCTGGCGATCAAGTCTGTCCTGCATCGCGATTTGAAACAGACAGATGCGGCCTATGAGGCCGGTGAGGCGGCACTGGCCCAAGCCCCGAACGATGCGTTCATCATTGATGCGGCCGCTTGTGGTCGGCTGATGGTTGGTGACGGTGCGGGCGCGTTGGAGATCATTCAGCCTTTGCGGGCGGCCCAGCCGCATAGCCAGCACTGGCTCGCCTATGAAACGACGGCGCTGCGCGTCATGGGCGATGCACGCTATGAGCATCTGGTGCAGTTGGGTAATCATGTCCGGGCCTATGAGTTGCCCGTGCCGGACGGGTTCAGCTCGATTGAGAGTTTCAATGCGGCCTTTCTGGAAGCGCTGGAGCCGGTGCGCGGATTTACAACGCATCCGCTGGATCAATCGCTGCGGCTGGGTCAGCAGACGTCGCGCGATCTGGTCACGACGCCTGAGCCCGTCATTCAGGCTTATATCAAGGCGTTGGATCGGCCCATTCGTGCGTTCATGCAGGATATGGGGACCGCGAAGGCTCATCCTTTGACAGCGCGCAATACCGGAGAGTATGCGTTCAATGGCTGCTGGTCGGTCAAGCTGATAGGCGGCGGGCGGCATGTGAACCATATCCATTCCGAAGGCTGGATCAGCTCAGCATATTATGCCTCCGTGCCGGCGGAAACACGCGCCGGCGAAAGTAAATCCGGCTGGATTAAGTTTAGCGAGCCGCCTTTCCCGACGCGTCCTGAAACACCGCCGGAAAAATGGATACAGCCGGAGGCGGGCCTTCTGGTGCTGTTCCCAAGCTATCTCTGGCATGGCACAGAGCCGATCAGCGGGACGTCAGAACGGGTCACCGCGCCCTTTGATGTTGTGCCGGTTTAGCGGCTATCCTCTCATTCAGTCATCGCGCAAGTCTGTGAGGCATTAATGGATCGAAGAACTGTTTTAAAAGGGCTGGGCGCAAGTGCGGCTGTGAGCTTTGTGCCGTGGACCGCGCAGGCGAAAACTGGTCGACACCCTATCGGTTATGCCCGAACCAATTGGAGCCGCGATCCGTTTTCCTTTGGGTCCTATTCCCACATTCCGACGGGCGCGAAGAGACGCGATATTCGTGCGCTTGAGCGTCCGATTGAAGACAGGATTTTCTTTGCTGGGGAGGCCGTTTATCCGGACCGAAATAGCACGGTTCATGCCGCGCATGAGTCAGGTCGCCGGACAGCGAAAGCTGTTCTTAAGACGAACGCTCAACGGATTGGGATTATTGGTGCGGGGATCAGTGGACTTACGGCAGCGCATACGCTTTCGGAAAGAGGACGGACGGTGAGCGTTCTTGAAGCGCGCGATCGAACTGGGGGGCGCATTTGGACGGATGAGAGTCTAGGCTTTCCAATCGATCTCGGGGCGAGTTGGATCCACGGCGTCAAAAAGAACCCGCTGACGTATCTATCACGTGACATGGATATTGAGCGTGTGCGAACTCAAGATGCGTATATCGTTCGTGGAAAAAGTGGGCGGGAGATTCCTGACAGTGAGTTTCCCGACTGGTTGGAGGGCGTCACATCTATTCAACATAGCGCAGCGGCCGACCCCGGCACACTTAATCAATGGGCGTATTGGAACAGCAGTGACTATAGCGGTCACGATGTGGTTTTTCCTCATGGTTATTCGCAGATTCTTGAGGCGTTTGGCGGGGCGTATGACATCCGCCTTGAAGCCGAGGTCAGTGCTGTGACCCTTCAAGAAAATGGCGTCCTGATCGATCTCAAAGATGATGATGTATCGGCGTTTGATGCGGTGATCGTAACCCTGCCCTTAGGGGTTTTGAAGCAGGATAGAGTTCGCTTCACACCGGACTTGCCCGATGAGAAACGTCACGCCATTGAGCGGCTGGGGATGGGCACGCTGGATAAGCTCTATCTGCTTTATGAGGATGTGTTTTGGGACGCGGATGCGACGTGGATCCTGACGCCTGAGAATGATCTGCCGAGAGGGCACTTTAATCAGTGGCTGAACCTTGCGCCCTATATCGGGCAGCCTGTTCTGGTTGGCTTTAATGGTGGGACGCCTGCACTGGAATTGGCGGACTTTTCGGATCAGGAGATCGTCGCCAAAGGCATTCAAACGCTGGATTTGGCCTATCCGATCGATTGATGGACGCTAACGCTCTTTCGGGTCGAGCGCGTCGCGCAGACCGTCGCCGATGAAGTTCAGGCAGAGCAGCGTGATCATCATGGTGAGCGCCGGCGCGAGGAGCATCCAGGGCTTGTCCTGCATTTCGCGGGCACCCTGAGAGATGAGTACGCCGAGTGAGGTGAGCGGCTCGTTCACACCGAGGCCGAGGAAGGACAGGAAGCTTTCCGCCATAATGACGACGGGAATGGTTAGTGTGACATAGACTGCAACCGGGCCTACAACGTTTGGCAGGACGTGGCGGCGGATCATGGTAAAGAAGGGAACGCCGGTCGCGCGTGCGGCTTCGATAAATTCCTTATTCTTGATCGCGAGTGTCTGGCCGCGCACAATCCGGCTCATCGTGAGCCATTCGACGGCCCCAATCGCAGCGAAGATCAGGATGATATTTCGTCCGAAGACTGTCAGAAGCAGGATCACGAAGAAAATGAAGGGCATGGCATAAAGCACATCGACAAAGCGCATCATGATATTGTCGACCCGGCCGCCGACGAAGCCTGCAACCGCACCCCATGTCACGCCGATGATGAGCGATACAATCGTGGCGACCAAGCCAACTGCGAGGGAAATCCGCAGTCCGATCATCAGGCGCGCGAGGATATCGCGGCCCTGCTCATCCGTGCCGAGCAGATGCCAGTTCTCAAGCGTTGGTGGCCACTCATCACGAGTAGAGATCGTGTCGTAATCGTGAACCCAGACGAATGGGCCGATAATTGCGATCAGAACGAGGATGCCCAGAATCCACATGCTGGTGACCGCGGCTTTGTTGCGGAACAGGCGTGCTTTTGCGTCATCCCAGAGCGAGCGTCCGCCCTGAATGGCCTGCTCAATCGGTTCGGTACGGTTTGTGAGATCGATCCCGTCAGTCATATTTCACCTTTGGATCGAGCAGCGCATAGAGGATATCTGCGATGAGATTGAACAGGACGATCAGCGTCGCGTAGATGATCAGTGCGCCCATGACGAGCGTGTAGTCTCGGTTAATCGCACCGTCGACAAAATAGGTTCCCATGCCGGGCAAGCCGAAAATCTTCTCAATTACGAGCGAGCCTGTCATCACGCGCGCCAGGGCTGGTCCGGCATAACTGACAAGAGGTAAGACAGCAGAGGGTAGCGCATGCTTCATGATGACTTGGCGCTCGCTCAATCCTTTGGCGCGGGCAGTGCGGATATGGCCTGAACGCATCGTCTCAATCACGCTGGCACGCATGAGGCGGGAAATAATCGCGATCTGAGGCAGGGCGAGGGTGACGACCGGGAGCGTCATATTGTGAAGGTTCATCCCGATATTGGGATAGGTGCCGAGCCCGCCGACCGCGAAAATGCCTGCGCCTAGCGCAAAGAGGAGGATCAGGATCGGGCCACTGACAAAGGTCGGGATCGAAATCCCCGCCATCGCAAAGCCCATGACGGTATAGTCACCCGCCGTATTCTGTCGCAGGCCTGCAAAAATGCCGAGTGCCGTGCCGACGATGAGGGCCAAAGTCATGGACAGGAATCCGATGGCCAGACTGATCGGCAATCCGTCCGCGATCATGTCGTTGACGCTTTTGCCCAGTGTTTTCATGCTCGGTCCGAAATCGAGCTGGATAACGCCAAGTAGGTAGTCTGTGTACTGTTTCCAGAGCGGTTGATCGAGGCCGAACTTGGCTTGCAGGGCGGCTTCGGTGGCAGCGTTGAGCTTTCGCTCGCCGTCAAACGGACCACCGGGCGCGGCACGCATCATAAAGAAAGCGACGGTTATGATGACCAACAGGGTCGGGATCGCAATTAGGAGACGCCGGGCTGTGTAAGCCCAAGGGATTCGAGACAGGCTGCGTTGCAGAGCGGACACTTTTGCACTTGTCTCCTGAATTTGAGCAGACTAAGCGGCTCTGCACTTGGAACCGCTCTTGATAGACCTTAGGTTCCCCGTGCAACAAAACTTGTCAACGCCGACATGCATGGTCGAAACAGGAAAATAGCCAGAATGGTCGATATTCGAAAAGTCACTGACGGATTTGCCGTCGCCCCCCAGATCGAAGTGGAAGATGTGCAGGCGATTGCCGATGCCGGTTACAAGACGATTATCGCCAATCGTCCTGATGGTGAGGGCGGCATCTCTCAGCCACGCATGGGCGCGATCCGGACCAAAGCTGAGGAGCTTGGACTGGCCTTTGTCGCGATCCCGTTTTCAGGCGCGCCGACGCCGGAAACGCTGGAGCGGGTCGGTTCGGCGCTAGCTGAAGCCCCGTCACCGGTTCTGGCTTACTGCCGGACAGGAACGCGGTCTATTACAGCCTGGGCGCTGACGCATGCCGGGCAGGGGAGCAGCGATGACATTGTCGAGGCCGCGGCCGGGGCGGGCTATGACCTGTCCAGTTTGAAATCACTCTTGTAGTTGCTTTCTCTGGTTGTTTTGCCACATTGTGAACAAATAATCACATAAAGTCTCTAAGCTGTGACTTGAATGTGAGCGGGTGACGTGCGATTCACTTTATCGAACGCTCATGCGTAGAACGGAGCAGAGTATGGCGCGCAATTGGCTTGCGGACTTCAAATATGAGGACGGCGCTTGGCTGGTTAAAAAGACCGGCCATCGTGTGCCTGCGACCCGTGAGCTGGCGAATGATATTTTCACATGGCTGACCTTTTATACGCTGGCGCAGTCCTGGCGGACATGGCGACGCCTGACCGGTCATAAGCGCCCGACGATTGCGTTTTATCCCGACAAGCCGAGACCGTGGTACTTTGTCTGGCCGGTCATGCACGCCTCAGGGGCGAAGCTGATCTCTGACTGTTCTAGGGCTGATATTGTCTTTCAGTTTGATGATACGACGACGTCTGATCATACACCACCGACCACAAAGCCTGGTGCGAAGCTGGTGAATTTTGGCTGTCGCGACATTTCAAAGTCAGCGGTAGCTGACGCTTTCAAAAAGGCTGCGGGATACTCGCTGCGTGTTGATCCGCGCACTTATTCTGGTCGGATGGTTGAAAAATCAGAGATGAATGCCGCGCATGATGGGCGGATTATTGAGGGTCCTATGGAACCTCTTGCAGATAAGACCTATCAGGTTCTGGTCGATAATGAGATTGCGGGCGGTCTGGTTGAGGATTTACGGTGCTGCATCGTGGGCGGTGTTCCGGCCATCGCCATGCGCAAGCGCCGCCAGATTGATCGCCGCTTTTTGAATGAGAATGCTGAAGTTATTCTGGAGACGCCGGAAAATCTCTACAGCGAAGACGAAATTGAGATGATTACGCGCTTTGCGAGCGAGATGGGGCTGCAATGGGGCGGTGTGGATGTTCTTCGGGATCGGGCGTCCGGTAAGATTTACATTGTTGATGCCAACAAGACGGATATGGGGCCGCCCGTCGCCATGAAGCTTGGGGATAAGCTAAAATCAACGCGGCGCATGGCGAAAGCTTTCGTTGCCGCGTTTGCACCAGAAAAATAGAGAATGCGTCTGACTTGCAAGACAGTGCGTCTTTTGCTCAGATACCGAGAATAGAAAAAGGCTTCCTCCCATGGCGATTCCCTTTGTTCGCGATTTTGACTTTGAATATGGAAAAGTTGAACAGGTTTCACCGCTCATCCGTCGTGTGATAGCGAATAATCCTGGCCCGTTCACGTTTACCGGGACCGGGGTGTACATTATCGGGCACGGCGAAGTGGCTGTTGTGGATCCGGGACCTTATCTGGAAGACCATTTTGAAGCGCTGAAAGCCGCTCTGGAAGGTGAGACGGTCAAATATGTCCTGATCTCTCATGGTCACGCCGATCATTCGCCGCTTGCGAAACCGCTTGCGGATTGGGCTGGCTGTAAAGTCTATGCCAAGGGCTGCGGAGAGCCGACGGCCAAAGGTGTGATCAGCGGGGAAGAACACACAGAGTTTGAGCCGGATATCTGTATTGTTGAAGGGGATGTGTTCGAAGGTCCTGGCTGGACGCTAGAGGTGATCGAAACGCCGGGCCATACGACCAACCATACTTGCTTCGACCTGAAGGAAGAGAATGCTTGTCTGAGTGGTGATCACATTATGGGTTGGTCGACGACGATTGTTGCGCCGCCTGATGGCAATATGGCGGATTATTTTCGCAGTCTCGATAAGGTGGAGGCGCGTAATTTTGAGACGCTGTGGCCCGCACATGGTGCGCCAATTCAGGGTAAGGATTTTGTCAAAGAATTCATCCAAGCCTATCGCCAGCATCGCCAAGACCGCGAAGACGGCATCATCATGCAGATGAGGGCTGGCGTCACCTCGATTCCTGAGATGGTGAAAGCGATGTATATCGGTCTCGAAGATCGCCTGTTTCCGGCCGCTTGCATGAGCCTGATGGGGCACATGGTGAAGCTCATCGAAGAAGGTCGCGTCGTTTCAGACGATGCGAACCCGGTTGTTCAAAGCGAGTTCAAGTTGGCGAAGGTTGAGGCTTAAGAATACCTTGACACATAAATAGAGATTTATAATTACTCTCTCAAAAAGAGAGGGTAAGATGAAACTATTTATAATTCTAGTCGCAATGTTCGCCACAGCGTGTTCAACATCGAGCTATAAATTCACAGGGCCAAAGCAAACCAATAATTTATATCCCATAGATAATATCGACCTTGTCACACTGATCGACCCATCAATGTCTGCTCCGGAGGACAGTTCAGATGGCATTTTTGGTTTTGGTGCTGGAGAAGAAGATGCTGCGAAAGCGGCGAGATTGGATGAGGCTATAATCAATTTCACGAATAATCGAGATGGGGACACACCATTATTGAGGAATACAATACAGGATCGATATCTAGCGGCCGTAGAAAAGCGATGTCAGCACTGGAAAAACTTCGTCTACGATGAGAATGCTAAAATTACCTTCAGACTTGGCGGCGCTAGTACGGCATTAGCTGGATTGAGTACCGTCTTTACTGATATTGAAACTATTCGTAGTCTCGCCGCAGCATCCGGAATTGCTGGTGGGCTCCGCTCTGAGTATTCGAGTACTTATCTTCAGACGCTAACATTGCAAGTCATACTACAAGGTGTGGATGCTCGTCGAAAGCGTATCCGTACCGAAATATATGAGGCGCGATCAGATGACGGCGACCCAGTTGATTTAGAGCAGTACACTTTGTCGCAAGCACTTTATGACGTTGTTAGATATCACGATAGTTGTTCTCTTTACGCTGGCCTCATCGAAGCTTCAGAAGCGGTTGAGGAAACTCAGGATCTTGGTGTCGACAAAGCAATTGAAATACTTCTGAAATTAACAGATGAAGAGCAAGCTGTTATTGAGTATCTCGGCCAATGACACCTCATAGATGCCGGATTTAGCTCTCAACCCGCCCGTCGCCGCGATCGAGAATTTCCATCATGAAGGCGTAGACGCGTTTTGAGTTGGCCCCAATATCGGACAGGCCGACGCGGCTAATGGAGCGCATATCCACGCGGGTTGCGCCCTCGACCGCCTTGATGCGGACAGCCACATCATCTTTGAAGCCGAACCAACCGGAGGTGACAGTCGCTTCGAGCTGGATCACATCGCGGCCTTCTTGGCCCTCAAATGGCGTGACCAAGTCCCAGCCGCGAGAAGTCAGCAGGCGTTCTGCCAGCGCGGCAATTTCGTCAGGCTCCTGATCAAAGAAGACTGGGTCCATCGGTTTGAACCCGCGCTCTTCGTCGAGGTAGAGCTGCTCAGCCTGTTCTTGAGCGTCAGCGACGCGCATGCCACCCAGGCCTTCCCAGCGCGCATCTGCGGCTTCCGGGATAATCGGATCATCAAGAACAGGGTTGGTCTCGCCTTGGGCAGCCCGCGCCTCAAGCAGCGTATCTGAGAATCGAACCGGATCGGACCAATCTGTTTGAACATCATGGATTGGTGGAAGGCTGAGCGCGGTTGCGCCAAACCCCTGCAGGCGAAAGAGCATCATGGCGCTGATCAAGGTCGCGATTAGGGCAATCACGAAGGGCTGAAAGCGTGGGGCTTTGATGAACGCAATCACTTGAGCAATGACTGATAGGCCCAGTGCAATCATGGCGATCATAGGTCCGGTCCCAAGGGTCATCTGACCCAGTCCAACCTGCCATGACCACCAGCCCCATTTGGTCCCAAGCGAGGCGATAAGGAACCAGAGCACGGTAAAGATCGCTGCAGCCAGTGCAAACGCAGCCACTTTCATGCGCCATCCGGCTTTCGGGGCGGTCGTATCCGTCATCTCATTTTCTCCAAAAGCAACAGCGATTTAGGCCGTCGGAAGCGTGTAATCTTTGAACATCTCGCGCAGTTCGCGCTTGTTGATCTTGCCGGTTGCGCCGAGGGGGATTTCATCGACGAATTGCACATCGTCAGGGGTCCACCACTTCGCGATCTTGCCCTCCAGTGCGCCGAGGATGTCTTCCTTGGTCGGGGTTTCACCGGGTTTGGCCTGAATGACGAGCAGCGGGCGCTCATCCCATTTCGGGTGATAGATGCCGATGGCGGCAGCATTGGCGACTTTCTCATGGCCGACAGCGATATTTTCCAGATCGATCGAGCTGATCCACTCTCCGCCGGACTTGATGACGTCCTTGGCGCGGTCAGTGATTTGCATCGTACCGTACTGGTCAATGTTGGCGACGTCGCCGGTGTCGAAGAAGCCGTTCTCATCCAGAACATTGCCGCCATCGCCTTTGAAATAGCCGGCCGCAATCGCGGTGCCGCGCACCATCAAGCGGCCCGATGTTTTACCGTCATTAGGGAGGTCTTCGCCTTCGTCGTTCATCAGTTTCAGCTCTACACCGAAGGGTGGGCGGCCCTGCTTGAGTTTTTGTTCCATCCGCAGGTCGATGTCTGCATCCAGCAGGTGCGGCGGTAGTGTACCCAGCGTTCCGAGCGGGCTGGTTTCCGTCATGCCCCAGGCGTGGATAACATCGACCTCATAGTCGATTTCAAACGCACGCAAGATGTTTTCCGGCACGGCTGAGCCACCGATAATGACACGCTTCAGGTGGGGCAGTTTCAGGTCATTCTCACGCAGATATTGCAGGAGGAGGAGCCAGACGGTTGGCACCGCCGCTGTGATCGTGACTTTCTCCGTGGTCAGCAATTCATAGATCGACGCGCCATCCATCTGCGCCCCAGGCATGACCATGTTAGCCCCTGTCGCCGGGCAGGAGAGCGCAAGGCCCCATGCATTGGCGTGGAACATTGGAACAACCGGCATGACAACATCGTCGGCGCCCATGCCCATGGCATCTTTGCTCATTGTGATCAGCGTATGCAGGACGTTAGAGCGGTGGCTGTAAAGCACGCCTTTCGGATTTCCTGTTGTGCCGGATGTGTAGCAGAGGCCGCAGGCTGTATCTTCCGGGAAACCGCCCCACGCGCATTCGGTTGAGCGGCCATCAATCCAGAGATCGAAGGCAACAGCGCCAATGCTGTTCTCCGGCATATCGTCGGCATCTGCATAGATCACGAACGTCTTGACCGTCTGGAGATGGTCTTTGATCGCTTCAACAATCGGCAGGAACGTAATGTCAAAGATCAGGACTTTGTCTTCGGCATGGTTTGCAATCCATGCGATCTGTTCCGGGTGAAGGCGTGGATTGATCGTATGCAGGATCGCGCCAATGCCCATCGTGCCATACCAGCTCGCCATATGACGCGCGGAGTTCCAGCCAAGCGTCGCGACGCGGTCGCCAAGGCCGATGCCGTCATCTTTCAGCGCGTTGGAAACCTGCTTGGAGGTTTTGTAGAGGTCCGCATAGCTGGTGCGAACGATGTGTCCGCCGACGCGGCGCGTAATGATCTCGCGCTGCGGATTGATCTTGTTTGCATGCTCAAGGATTTTGTCGACCCTCAGCGGCCAGTCCTGCATAATACCCTTCATCGTTTCCTCCAGAAACCTGTTATCTATTTGTAGGCTATCGCCCTTCGCAGGATGTTGTAGATGGAGGGAGGAAGTACGGCAAGCAGCGCCTCTGCTGAAACGGGGCATCATGGAGAGATTTATGCGGGTTTTGGTCGGGATTGCAGTGGCGACAGGACTTCTGGCGGGGTGCTCAGGCGATAGTGCGGAAGCGTCGCGGACGGAAACCGTCGAGACGGTTGAACTCCAGGAAGACGGAACGACAGAGACAACCGTCACGGTAAAAACGACTGGGCGCGCGGCCTTGCCGACATCGGCGGTGGGTGAGTTTCGTGTCAGCAATTTGCCGGCTTTCTTTGATTGTGTGCGTGAGACGGATGGATTGTTGATCGCGTCTCACCGTGCGGGGCCTGCGCCGGGCTATCCTGAGAACGCGCTGGAAACGCTGCAGTATGCGCGATCAGAGGCCACGGTCATTCACGAGATTGATGTCGTTGAAAGCCGCGATGGGGTGCTCTTCCTGATGCATGACCGCACGCTCGGCCGGACGACAACGGGTGATGGTATGATCGCGGATACGGATTGGGCCGATATTTCTGGTCTGAACCTGAAAGACAATGATGGGCGTGTGACCGATTTCAATCCGCCGCTGCTCACTGATGTTTTGACATGGGCAAAGGAGAGCGGGTCCATCCTTGAACTTGATAAGAAACCCACGACGAGCTTCCGCAATATCATTTTCGAGGTGCGCGAGGCGGGGGCTGAAAACAATGTTGTTCTGATCACGTATAATGACGATCAGGCCAAGCTGGTTGCGCGGCTGGCGCCCGACTTGATGATGACAGCAGGTATCAATAGCCCTGAGCATCAGGCTGAACTGGAGGCCGCCGGCGTTGATATGACCAAAGTCATCGCCTGGATGGGCATTCGCGAGCCTAACCTGCGGGCCTTCCGCGCTGTTGAAAGTCGCGGCATCGAGACCGCGTTCGGGACGCTGGGGCGTCCGGGTAATCGGCTGGATGACGAGTATTTGGCCGATGGAGACCCGAGTGAGTTTGAGGACCTGTATGAGGGCGGCCTGACTCTGCTTGCGACGGATGCTGTCTATGAAGTCGCGGCCGCGCTAGATGCGGATGACAAGGCGATGCGCGAGTGCGGAATTCAGGAGTAAGGCCCTTAGCGCTCACCCAAGGGCAGCATTGCTGGTGGCTCCGGCGCGCTTTAAGGGAGCGGGATGGCTGAGCCCGCATCCCAAAAATATCTAACGAATACGCAGGTCTACCTGCTCGCGATTGCGTGCGGGGCGGCGGTCGCGAATGCTTACTACGTCCACCCGATTGTTTCGACGATTGAGATCCAATTCAATCTGCCTGAAGGTCAGGTTGGGATTGTCCCCGCGCTCAATCAGATCGCTTTGGCAGTTGGTATCCTCCTGTTGCTGCCGCTCGGGGATTTTCTCAGCAATCGAATTCTGACGTCTGTGACGGCATTTGGTCAGTTTCTATCCATTGCGATTATGGCGTTTGCCGAGCGGTTTGAGGTCTTTTTGATCGCCTCGACCATACTCGGTTTCATGACCATCGCGCCCTACCTTTTGCCCGCCTACGCCTCAAAACGCGTTGCGCCGGACCGGCTTGGTTACGTCACAGCGGTTCTGACAACCGGCGTCATCCTTGGCATTTTGCTTGCGCGGGGCGGGGCAGGGATTGTGGCGGAATATTTCGGGTGGCGCACGGTCTACATGCTCGGTGCTGGACTGATGCTGGTCGTGTCCATCCTATTGCCGCTGATCATGGAGCCGCGCCAAGCGACGGCCAAGACTGAGCCGAAGCAGAGCTATTTTGGCTTGATTGGATCTCTGGGTCCATTGATGCGCGAGAAACCTGCCATCCTGACAACGGGCTTTATCCAGATGGGGAATTTCGGCCTCTTTATCTCGCTCTGGATGGGGATTGGGTTGCACTTGCCGAGCGAGGAAATGGGCTTTGGCGTTGATACGGTGGGGTACCTGTCCATGCTGACCGCGATCAATCTGTTCATCACGCCTATGCTCGGCAGTTGGGCGGATCGTGTTGGCGCGCGCAGAGCGCGGTTCTTGATGGCGATGATTCAGGTGGTTGGCGTCAGCCTGCTCTTTGTGACGGGGCATAGTCTCTGGCTGATGATTATCCCGATCTTGCTGATCAATCTGCCGGGGCCTGTCATCGATATTGCCGGGCGCATGACGTTTTTGAGTGAAGACCCGGAGGTCCGCACCCGCCTGATGACGATTTACATTGTGATGATGTTCATTGGCGGAGGGCTCGCCAGTTGGGCGGGGACACTCGCTTATGCGGCAGGTGGATGGATCGGAAATGCGCTCGTCAATGCTGGTCTGTCAGCCCTTGTGATTGGTTTGTCCTGGTGGAGCTGGCAATCAGGGCGCGATGTTGACGGCACTCAATCCCGGCGATAAAGGCACTTCAGGTTGAGACGCCTGCCGTTCGCGAGACGAATGTCTTTGGTGAAGCTCTCCCGGTTGATCCGGTTTTTTGCAGACCTTTCTTTGGTTTGGGTGCAATGCGAACCCGCCCTTTAATGTGACCGCATATGAAAGGATTTGCGATGACATCGCGCATCTACACCCGCGTTGAGGCAAAAGCTCGCGCAAGAGAGATTAAGAAACACAGCAAAATGCCCATGACGCTCGCTGCCGCCTTGGAACAAGTGGCGAAAGAGATGGGTTTTCGGGATTGGAACACCGCCTCTGCGCGATTGTCTAATCAGGCCGAACCGAATTGGCAGGTTGGGGATCGCGTTTTTGGGTTCTATCTCAAGAAGCCGTTTGAAGGGCGGATCCATGCCGTGCGCGAATTACAGGGTGGCGCGGGTTACGACCTCACACTGCACTTCGATGAGCCTGTCGATGTCGTTGACTGGGAAAGTTTCTCAGCCCTGCGGCAACGGGTGAATGCAAAGGTTTCACCCGAAGGCCGGTCTTGGTCGAAGACGAGCGACGGTGTCCCCCATTTAGAGGTGAAGCCTTTGATGGTTTATGCCGTCTGAAAAAGAAAAGGGGCGAGATTATTCGCCCCTTTTTTAATTTTCGACCAAGACCGGCCTTCGGGTGAAACCTTTGCATTCACCCGTTGCCGCAGGGCTGA
>JBCBCO010000026.1:0-20021 GCA_038630445.1 Pseudomonadota bacterium
TCTTCATCGCGGCGATGAAGAAGATCCAGGATCCAACGCCCAGAAGCAAACCAATGCCAAACAGGACACGGATCGGCCAAGGCTTGCGCCCTTCCTGTTCAGCCCCTGTAATTGCCAACCGGTACAGGCCAAACATGATGAAGGGCAGCGCGAAAAAGAAAAGCTGGAATAGAACTCTGGCGCCCATCTTTAGGTCTCCTCATCATAAAGGGTCTGATGCAGGGTGCGGATAATTCCCGCAGTGACACCCCAGATCCGATATCCTTGCCACGGCATTTCAGTATAGCGTCTCGCCTTGCCTTTCCAGACCGCTTCACCAGTCCTGTGGTTGGCTTGATTAAACAGGAAATCGAGCGGGGCCTCAAAAACGTCCGCGACTTCTTCGGGATCCGGTGCAGGCGTGAAGTCTTCCGGCAGGACACCGATCACCGGCGTGATGCGAAAAGCAGTACCGGTGACATAGGGCGCAGACCGGGCGACAAGTTGGACACTGGCAGGATCAACGCCCACTTCTTCTTCGGCTTCACGCAGGGCAGCGGCGACCTCGTCGGTATCCACGGGGTCGACTTTGCCGCCCGGAAAAGCGACCTGACCGGGATGGGCCGCCATTGTCTCTGGCCGCGTTGTCAGAAGCGCCGTTGGCCCTGAAGCCCTAGGAATGACGGGTATAAGTACCGCAGCCGGACGAATGTACGGGATGCGCTCTTCCTCTAGAAAATCAAGATCGCCGCCTTCCGGCAGTCGCGGTGTCCCCACAATCGGATCGAGACGCTCTGTCGCGCGAAAGAGGAAGTCGTCGAGGTCAGAAAATGCCATCTCGATTACTCTTTAGGGCGATCGAGCGCATGTATAGGATGCGATTCATTTCGAGAGCCAAAAGTGTCATGCCGGATGTCCCTCAGTCTTCTCTGGATAAATAGTAGAGGTTCATTGCACCGGAACCAGCTTCGAATTTGATTGAGTGATCGCGACAATAGTCCCACTCATCCTTTGCTTTGAGCATCTTTTGTAGGTCCGTTTCAATGGCCGCCGTCATCGCTTTCTTATTTACGTACTTCATTGTTCCTCTGTCATCATAAACAGCTGTGTAGGTGCGCAAGCTTGACCAGAAAAGAAAAGCTGGTTGATCGTCTTTAGAGTAACTGCTGATAATTTTGTAAGCATCTGCTTTATGGATACGCCCCAGACAGTCAAAGACTACCGCTTCTCGTGAACGACCAGCGAAGATCAAAGTATTGTCGGAGATGTGCGACGCGCTAAATCCATGGCGCGACAAGATAGCGTTCAGTCCATCTCTTATCGGACCTGTTTTTGGCCACTTTCCTGACCAGTTGCCATCGCGCCGGTCCAGCCGTTCTGCATCGACATCTTCTTCATATTCCAAGACAATATTGAATGTCGGCACAGACTCCACGGTGCTCTCTTCAAGCGAAACCGCCGACGAAGAACACTCGCGATCTTGGAACTGCCATGTCGCAAACCGCACCTTCAGATCAGATAGTAGATTATTGATTTCTGATGCTGCAGATGTGGGTAACGGTGACGCTGCCTCGGGGCCTAAGTCTTTGAGCGCACCCTCGACTGTCAGGTCTTTATAGCGATCACGCCAGATAGGATCATGTTCCTTTTTAGGGGAGTTGTCCTCATTGGATTTTGATTCATCCGAAAACTTCATAGTTTAAGCCGCTGGTCCCAGTTCAAAGAAAACGCCTTGCGACCAGACGCCGAGCATGTCGGCGCTTCCTTCATGCGCGATGGCCATATCGGCGAGTTCGTAGAAAACGGCGCGGGTCAGTTTGGCCTCTAACCGTCCGCGCACCAAAACATAGGGGGTCGGCTCCTGCGTTGTCGGATCGGTTTCAACGCGGATGGCTGCATCGGGTCCGGCCAGTGTAATATCGCCTAGGTTAGTTTTGAAAACGAGCGTCTGATTCGGTCCCAGCTCACCACTGCGATCCACGCGTACGGCCATGAAAGGCGCGTCTTCGACATGGACAACGACTTTTTCATAGGGCGTGACCAGCCAAAAGGAGCCGTTCTCATCGCGGCGCAGGATGCGGGAGAATAGCTTAACCAGTCGCTCGCGCTTGATCTGATCGCCCTCATGCCACCAGCTACCGTCAGCGCGGATTTCCATCTGAATGTCAGCGGATCGATCCGGATTCCAGAGATGTACGGGCGGTAATTTCCCGTCGAGGCCTTCCGGCGCGATGGCTTTAAGCACCTCTTCGAGCGGGATTACAGCATTTTCGTTTGATTTCATCTCGTACTCCGCCATGATCTCTTTTAGACGTATCAGGATCCGCCCACTCCCCCTCCCAACCGCCCCAAGGGTGCCCAAACTGTGGGGCGGTTGGGAGGGGGAGTGGGCACACCTGACATGTCACACTATGACCACATAGTGTGATGACAAAAAAGAGTAAGACGGAGACCCCATGGCGGATGACAATCAGGCGATCGTGACGCAGGCTGAAGCCGCAGGCGAAACGCTGGCCAAAGTGCGCGAAGAGATCGGCAAAGCCGTTTTCGGACAGGATCGCGTGGTCGAATTGGCGCTTTCAGCCATCCTCGCAGGGGGCCATGCGCTGCTGATCGGTGCGCCGGGTCTGGCGAAGACACGCCTTGTGACAGCGATTGGGACCGCACTGGGTCTCGATAATGCGCGCATTCAGTTCACGCCTGACCTGATGCCGGGCGATATTTTGGGCTCTGAAGTTTTGGATGAGGGGGCCGATGGTTCCCGCGCCTTCCGCTTTATCAAAGGGCCGATTTTTACCAGCCTGCTGATGGCGGATGAGATTAATCGCGCCTCACCGCGCACGCAGTCGGCTCTGTTACAGGCGATGCAGGAAAAGCATGTGACGATTGCCGGTGTACGTTATGATCTGCCCGCGCCGTTCCACGTTCTGGCGACCCAGAACCCGATTGAGCAAGAGGGCACCTATCCTCTGCCCGAAGCACAGCTTGACCGTTTCCTCCTCAAAATTGATGTCAGTTATCCGGATGTAGATACGGAACGCAAAATCCTGATCGAGACGACGGGCGGTGAGGAACAGACGGTTCAAACAGCGCTCAATCCGCTGGGTCTGCAACAGCTACAGGCACTGGTTCGCGAGATGCCGGTTGGGGAGAAAGTTCTCGACGCGATCCTCCAAATCGTTCGCGAAGCGCGGCCTGAACAATCGAGCGATGACCGCGTCCGCCGCTTCATTGATTGGGGGCCGAGTCCGCGCGCTGGACAAGCGCTTATGCTCGCCAGTCGTGCGCGGGCCCTATTGCGCGGGCGACTGGCCCCCAGCATTGAAGATGTTGAGGCATTGGCCGAACCCTGCCTCGCCCACCGAATGGGCCTGCGCTATGACCCGACCGGAGACGCCCCGTCTCTGGACACTTTGATCAAAGACCTAACCAGGAAAGCCAGTTAAACCCATGCGAAATTCTCTCTTCATTGCGTCTTTTGCCCTAATTGCAGCGTGCGGGCAGAGCGGAGGTGGCGTTGATATTCCTAAAGCCGAGCTTGATTGCCTAGCCTCCAAGACGGTTGTCACGATTACAGAAGCCATCCGTGATGGCACAGCAGCCGGTACGTCAGCCGAAGAGCTGCAGGCCGTTCCAAGAGATAAGACTGCCGAAGCCGTCGAGCGCTTGGGTCAACTCTATCCGGGCGATAAAGCCGCCAGCACACTGGTGATTGAGATTAACTATCGCCTCGAAATGATTCAGGACGCGCTTAATAATCGCAGCCCGGATTCAAAAGCCAACCAGATTATGGATGAGACGTTTGAATTGGCTGAGAGTTGCGCGTTTGGAAGCTAAAAAGACGTGCGTGTTTCACGCTAGACGCTGATGACCACCCTCGCCGCCCTCCGTGCCGAAGCTGAGACGCTTGCCCGACAACTGCCAGACCTGTCGCTGCAGGCTGAAGCGGCAGACCTTGTGCATCCGGGGGCTGCAGGGCGCAAGCGTGCGGGGTCTGGCGAGCAATTCTGGCAGTATCGCCGCTATGCGCAGACCGATGCGGCGGATCGGATCGACTGGCGGCGCAGCGCGCGCGGGGATGAATACTACGTCCGCGAGACTGAGCTGGAGACCGCCCGCACAATCTTATTTTGGGTCGATCCGGAGGCCGGATTTGACTGGCGCGGCGATGAGGATCATCCGACCAAAGCGGACCGTGCACGTGTGCTGATGCTGGCTCTCGGTATTCTTCTGTCGAAAGAAGGCGAGCGGGTTGGTGTCTTGAACGGGCCGCGTCCGGCTGCGCTGGGCAAGGCCGCACCAGACCGTCTGGCCGAGGATTTGCTGACGCCACCTTCTGGGCTGACGCCGCCAAGGTCAAACGCGCTGAGCATTGTCGCGAGTGATTTCTACGATCCGCTGCCAGAGTGGCGCGCGCGGCTTGCCCCACTGGCGGCCAAGTGCAGGCATGGCGTATTGCTCTGTGTTAGCGATCCGATTGAGCATGAGTTTCCTTTTACCGGTCGGACGAAATTTTCGCGACCTGGAAGCCTGTTGGATCGTATTTTTGGGCGCGCGGAAAGTGTTCGCGATGAGTATCTAGCGCGGTTTGAGCAACAGCGCGAAGGCCTGCAGGCGCTTGCTTCACAGATGGGTTGGACGCTGGTCACACATCGCACGGATCAAGACGCTTTGCAGGGGGCGGCTACTTTGGCGTTGGCGCTGGAACAATTTGGAGGGAAGGCGTGACGCTTGGACCGTTCCTCTTTGGTGCGCCACTCGCTTTGATTGGGTTGATTGCACTGCCAATTATTTGGTGGGTTTTGCGGGCCACGCCGCCAACGCCAAAAGCCGTAGAACTGCCGAGTTTGCGCCTGCTTGACGATGTTGATCCGAATGAAGAAACGCCAGCAAAAACGCCGTGGTGGCTCCTTCTGTTACGGCTGGCTGCAGCGGCGCTGGCCATTCTTGGCCTCTCGCTGCCGCTTTATGCACCCGGCGCGCAATCGGGCGACGCGCCAAGCGGACCGGTTCTGGTGGTGATCGATGATGGTTGGACCAGTGCTGAGCGGTGGAGCGAGTTGCGAGATGCGGCGCTGATCGCGCTAGATGGGGAAGATCGTGATACGCCGGCTCACCTTCTTCTTACTGCGCCTCGAACTCTGAATACTGATCCATCAGAGCGCCTTTCGCGCGCTGATTTCACGGCGCGTTTGCGCTCTCTGGAGCCTTATCCGTGGACGGTGGATCGCGAAGACGCGCTCGCCCGGCTGAATGAGTCAGGCCTGCAACCGAGCCGTATCCTCTATGCGAGCAATGGCCTCGATCCCGAAACGGCCGAGCCTTTTGTGCGCGCTTTGATGGCTAAGGCGCCCCTTGCCGTTTATGCGGCCCCGCCGCGTGGGCCGGCTGCGATTACTTCGCTATCGGCCAATGCAGGGGGTGCGATCGTCACTTTGCGCCGGGCAGAGGATCGCAGCGCGAATGATTATTTTGTCTCTGCGCTGACGTTGGATGGTGCGGCTCTGGCGACGGCAGAGGCCTCGTTTGCATCCGGTGAGCGTGAAGCGACGGCGACCTTTACGCTGCCACCCGCAGCACTATCGCGGATTACGCGCTTTCAGGTTACTGGCAGCGCCAGCCCCGGCACGATCTGGCTGTGGGACAGTGCGGACCGATCGCGTCGGATCGGCCTTGTCAGCGGGGATGCCACTGCACAGCCCTTGCTATCTGACATGCACTATATCCGCAAAGCGCTGGAGCCGTTTGCCAGCATTACAGAAGGCGATCTGACGGCACTCATCGAGGATAATCCCGATGCAATTATCCTGACAGACATTGGTCAAATCGATCCGAGCGTTGTCGGCGCGCTCACCGATTGGGTTGAAGAGGGCGGCGCGCTGATCCGGTTTGCAGGTCCGCGTATGGCAGCGAATGGGGATACGCTGGTTCCAGCGCCATTACGACGAGCCAGCCGCGCCATCGGTGGTGCACTGACATGGGAAACACCCCAGGCGCTGGGCGAGTTTCCGGAAACATCGCCGTTTGCTGGTCTGACACCGCCGGAGGATATTCGGGTCCGCCAGCAGGTTCTGGCCCGTCCAGGACCTGAGCTCGCACGCCGGACTTGGGCACGTCTCGCCGATGGCAGTCCGTTGGTCACAGCAGATCAGCGCGGGCGCGGCACACTGATCCTGTTCCATGTCACGGCAGGGCCGGACTGGTCAGACCTCGCCTATTCGGGTCTGTTCGTCGATATGTTGCGTCGTTCGATCGCTGCAGGGAAAGGGGAGGCCGTCGCCGATGCTGAAGGGCTCTATACGCCACGACTGACCTTGAATGGGCGTGGCCAGCTCTCGCCCGCAAGCACTGGCGCGACACCTCTTGTTGCCAGTGACTTTGGTGTGACCGATCCTTCCGAAACGCATCCACCCGGACTTTATCAGGGACCAGCCGGGACACGCGCGCTCAATACGGCTGTCGATTATCAACCCATTATCGTGGAGGATTGGCCAAGTGGGGCTACGCTCCTGGGCGATGCCGAGGCGCGGACCATGCGGCTTGCCGGGCCATTGCTTGGACTAGCGGCGATCCTGCTCGCGTTGGACATCATTGTCGCGCTTAGCATAGCCGGTCGATTTCAGGGGCGACGCAAAACCACTACAGCGGCGTTTCTATTCGCTCTAAGTGCGCCTATCGGACTGCAATCCCAACCTGCTGAGGCGCAAGGATTTCAATTCGATCCGCCTCGCCCAGCCGTCCAGCGCGATCCCCTCCCCAAAGATATAGAAGCAGCGCTGGACATGCGCCTCGCTTATATTGAGACAGGCGACGCACGCACCGATCGGCGGACCCGCGAGGGCCTGAACGGTGTGACCCTAACTCTGTTCCGTCGCACTAGTGTTGAACCCGCAGAGCCGCATGCGGTGAATGCGGATACCGATGCACTCGATGTTTATCCCATCTTGTTCCTCGTCCTACCGGACAATCCGGAACCAATGAGCGAGACCGCGATTGCTCGCCTGAATGCCTATATGCGCGGCGGCGGGACGCTGTTCATTGATACACGTGCGGGCGGTACGATTGGCCAAAGCGGTTTTGACGGGCTGGGCGAAACGCTCCCGGGTCTGGACACGCCGCAACTGACACCAACGCCAGATGAGCACGTTCTGACCAAATCATTCTACCTGCTCAGCAGCTTTCCCGGTCGTTATGCGGGTCGCCCACTTTGGATCGAAGCAACCAGTGGAACCAGCCGCGATGAGCGCCGGGGTGACGGGGTTAGCCGATTGCTCGTAACCGACGCGGACTATGTGTCCGCCTGGGCCGTGGATGATCGCGGCCGTTCGCTTTATTCCGTTGATGGCGGCGATGAGCAACGCGAGAGAGCCCTTCGGTTCGGCGTTAATCTGGTCATGTATGTGCTGACCGGGAACTATAAGGAAGACCAGGTGCATATCCCTGCTCTGCTGGAACGCCTCGGCGAAGAAGGCGGTGTCGGCGATTTTGAAAATGACGGCGTGCTGGATCTGGATGACATCGTCCGGCCTGTCAGACCGGGAGCGGATGAATGATAGAAGCCTCCCGCATCGCCTTTGATCCGTTCTTGCCGTGGTTTGCGCTCATCGTGTTGGGCGGAATTTGTGTCCTAGCATTGCTCGCTTACATCGTCTTGCGCGGTCGGGCGTGGTTGACGCGGACTTTGGCACTCGCACTCGTGATCGCCGCCGCATCCAATCCGTCATTCGTACAGGAAGAGCGTGAGCCTCTACCCTCTGTCGCAGCACTGATCCTGGATCGAAGCGACAGCATGGAATTCGGTGATCGTGAGGCCCTTTCCGAGGCGGCTTATGCAAGCATGAGGGCTGAGCTTGGGGCCAACCCGGCCATCACTCTACGTACGATTGAAGTGGATACGAGCGGCGACGGCACGCAGCTGATCGGAGCGCTGGAAGGCTTGATGGCCGATGTCCCGCGGGATCGCGTCGCCGGAGCAATCCTGATCACGGATGGGCAGGTCCACGATATCCCGGAGAATGCGTCACGCCTGAGTGATCTTGGGCCTATCCATGGCGTGATAACAGGCGACCCAGACGCCAGCGACCGCCGGATTACGCTCGTGGATGCGCCAAACTTTGGCATCGTCGGAGATGAGATCGCCTTTACTGTGCGTGTGGATGACCCGACGAGCACGCGCGTTCCTGTCGAGATTTCATTGAATGGGGAGCGGCTGCGCACGGTGATCGCCGAGAGCGGACAAGAGACCGTTATAGAGATCGCAACAGAGCGCCGAGGCGACAATATCGTCGTATTTGAGACACCAAGGGGCGATCAGGAACTCACGCTCGCCAATAATAGAACCGCAGCGACGCTATCAGGTGTCCGCGACGGCCTTCGTGTTCTGCTGGTCACAGGCCGTCCAAATGCATCCGGGCGCGTCTGGCGCGACTTGTTGAAGTCCGATCCGTCCGTTGATCTCGTGCATTTCACGATCCTGCGCTCAGCTTACAAATTCGACATTACGCCGATGGAGGAGCTATCGCTCATCGCCTTTCCAACCGAGGAATTGTTTGAGGAAAAGCTGCCGGATTTCGACCTGCTGATTTTCGATCAATATGAACGGCGTGGGATCATCACAATGGCTTATCTCGCCGACGTCGCGAACTATGTCGATGAAGGCGGTGCCCTCCTAATTGCAGGCGGGACTGAATTTTCCAGCGGGGCCAGCCTTGCGCGCACACCGCTCGCAGGCGTGCTGCCCGCTATTCCGACCGGCAATGTCGTCGAGGGCGCAGTCGTACCGGAACTGTCTGAGACCGGGCGGCGACATACCGTAACTGAGGCGCTTGATGGCGTAACCTGGGGGCCTTGGCTTCGTTATGTGGAGACGACAGCCGATACAGGCGATGTGCTGATGACCACGCCCGATGGAAGTCCGCTTCTCGCCGTTGACCGCGTCGGTGATGGTCGCGTGGCACAACTCAATTCCGATCAGATCTGGCTGTGGGCGCGTGGGTATGAAGGCGGCGGACCGTTTGCGGACTTGATCCGGCGTACGGTTCACTGGCTGATGAAAGAGCCGGAATTGGATGAGCGTCAGCTTCGCCTCACTGCACAAGGCGATACGATCCGGGCGGATTTGCGGACCTTGGCGGAACGGGCCGCGCCCTTGATCATCACGACACCGGACGGGTCGTTTCTGGAACCAGATTGGCGTGTTGAAGGGCCTGGCAATTATAGCGCTGAAGTGCCTGTTGATCAGCTCGGTCTCTACCGCGCTGAAAGTGGCGGGCTTTCGACAGTCGCGCTGAATGGTCCGGCCAATCCGCGTGAGTTTTCAGCGCTCGAAGCAACGCCGGATGTCTTGCAGCCTCTGACGGATCTCACGGGCGGGGGCACGTATCAGATGACGAGAGCCAATAATGCGCCTGATATCCGCATGGTGGGGCAGCGCGCCAATGCCAGCGGCAGAGACTGGCTCGGCTTGCGTGAACGCGGGGCGTACGCTGTGCGCAGTTCAACGAGCCTGCCGCTTTTGCCGGGTGTTTTAGCGATGCTGCTTTTGCTCGCGACATTGGTTTGGGCTTGGCGGCGTGAGGGACGTTAGTCTCTCAGAACAGAAACATCCCCTTCGAGCCTTTGCGTGCTTTCAGCAAGCCCACGCACCATAACGCGTGAGCGGTCCTGCGGTCCGGGAAACTTTAGCGCATCTGTCACTTCAAATCCGATTTCACCGAAATAGCGCGGCGCACCGATCAGAACGGCCACAGGCCACCCCGCCAAAGTCGCTGCTTCGATCGCTTCACCGGTGACGCTCAAGCCTAAACGCTGTCCTTGAAAGTCCGGATCAACCGCGACAGGGCCGACGAAGACACCGCGCACGCCTGCGTCCCCAATGGAAATCGGCCACAGTCGCGTCACACCAATGACCTCCCCATCCTTGACCGCGACGCGCGAAAGGTCCGGCAGCGACCGGGTGCCTTCGCGCAGACGTTCGGCCGTCTTGGCGAAGTGACCAGGCCCGAAAGTTCGGTCATACAGCGCCTCAATGGCATCGGCGTGCAAAGCTGGGGTTTCTGGCACAATCTCAATCATCGGCGCGCCTTAAGCCTCAGCGCTTAAAGATACAACTGACTTTTCAGGTGAAAATGATTCCCTCGGCACGCGAATTGCAATGACTTCTCAACTAGAGTGTGCTTCGTTTAGCACTGGGACAAATGAGGAAAGCCATGACTGTTTCCTGGCCAAAAGACACCGCTAAAGCCTTCGGTAATGAGTTGATTCATGCCGAACATGACCTGCATCAGAACGCCTTGTTCTCGGATGAAGGGCTTGCAAAAATTCTCGATGATTATCCGCGCGACGAATTGGGTTTGTGGACCTTTGGCGGCCACACAGAGGGACTAGGTACCGCGATCAAGGGGAAAGCGCCAAGCTTAAGCGGGGCTGAGATTATGGAGGGTGTCCGCACGGGTCATTTTTGGCTGAACCTGCGCCGGGCGAACCTGAAACTCGATTATCTGGCTGATATTGGTGACGAAATCTTTGGCAGCCTTGCTGATGCGGCGGAGCGTAAGCTGCGCAAGCAGGATATGGGGCTGTTGATCTCTTCGCCGGGTATCCATGTGAACTATCACTTGGATATCCCGCTCGTTGCTCTGTTCCAGATCAGTGGTGAGAAACGCCTCTGGCTCTATCCGGCTGATGAAACGCATTCCCCGTCTGATCAGGTTGAGGACATTGTTCATTCGCGCCGCGAGGAAGACCTGACCTTTAAGAACGGCTTCGATGATAACGCGACCGTTATTGACCTTAAGCCGGGGATGGCGATCACCTGGCCGCAGGCTGCGCCACACCGGGTCCTGAACGCCGATTGCGTCAATGTCTCACTATCTTGCGAGTACATGACCCTGCCCGCCCTGATGAAAGCAAATGCGATCTACACGAACGGAATATTGCGCTCCAAGCTCGGTATGAACCCGCAGACAGGGCGCAGGGTAACGCCGGGCGTGATCAGCAAAGCCGTTGCAGCCCAAGCGATCAAAAAAGTCACGCGGCGCCCACAGGTCGCGTCTTCTACGCCGGTCACGTTTGAACTGGATCTGTCAGCAGAAAATTACGCGCGTCCGCTTTAGGCCGTCCCGATTTGTAACTTTTAAAATTTTGAATACACCTTTATAGCTCGCTTATGGTGTATAGAAATTATATTACGCTACCCTTGATTGCGCTCGCTGTCATTGGAAGCCAAAGCGCGATTGCTGAACCGCAATCTGATCGTTCGAGCGCTGAAAATCCCTGCGAGAATCCGAAGATTGTCGGTGTCAGCAAAACGCTTTTCAATCTGAAAGCGCCTGAAGATGAAGACAGCCCTTCTATTGGTGACATCACGCGGACAGAGAACGAAGTATACGGGCCGGATGGCCGCAGACTACGCGTTGAATGGCGTGACGCCGACGGCGCAGTAAGCCTGGCCTTTATGGAACTTTATGACGACAGCGACCTACCCTATGGGGCCTTTTACGTTGAGTCTGGCGAGCTCAATCCCAACCTTGAGAAATTCGAATGGTCAGAGGATGGCAAAGTCAAAACGGTCACATACAGCCAACCGGATGGTAAAGTGACGAGCCGAAGCAAGTTTTTCTTAGGTGCCGAGGGCCGCGAAATCGAAAGACGCTACGGGCTTAAAGACGACGATACTTTTTCCTCAAGCGATACAGTCGAATATCTCGGAAAGAATGAGGTCAGCTATACCTGGTCACGCGCCGACGGATCGAGAAGCTCTAAAGTTGTATACGATATTGAAGAGACTGACAGTTTCGGAAACTGGACACGCCGTAAAGTCAGCCGAAACGGGATCGAGACGCAGCGCGAAGTGCGCACACTGACCTATTCATCGTCAGTCTGTGCGCAAGATATGAAGTAAATACGGGCAAAAACCGCTTGCCAAATCCGATCATGACTGCACATTCAAAAGTGGAGACATAGACGGATAATACCCATGAAACGTGCCCTTATGGTAAGTGCGCTTGCCATGGTCCTCGCCGCCGGGCTGACAGCCTGCGGCAATGGCGGATCAGATGGCGAGAGCAAGGACGATGGTGACAGAGTCAGCATCAACAAGAACCCCTTCCCATCGACTTATACGCCCTACCCATCCGATACGGTGCTGCTGAAAGATGCCACTGTGCTGGATGGAATTGGCGGGATCATCGAAAGCGGTGATGTGCTTCTGGTCGATGGTGATGTTGCCGAAGTCGCTGAAGAGATTGCCGCGCCGGATGGCGCGACGGTGATCGATGCCAGCGGCAAATGGGTCACGCCCGGCATTATCGATAATCACAGCCATCTCGGCGTTTACCCTTCGCCGTCCGTCAGCGCCCATGGTGACGGTAACGAGATTTCTGGGGCCGTGACAGCCGAAGTCTGGGCTGAACACGGGGTCTGGCCACAGGACCCGGGCTTCCCCCGCGCGCTTCAGGGTGGTGTGACCAGTATGCAAATCCTGCCCGGCTCAGCCAACCTGTTCGGCGGGCGCGGTGTCACATTGAAGAACGTCCCGGCCCGCACGATGCAGGGTATGAAATTTCCAGATGCCCCATACACGCTGAAAATGGCCTGCGGGGAAAATCCGAAGCGCGTTTACGGCTATGGCGGCGGGCGGTTCCCGGGCGGTGCGCCTTATTCTCGAATGGGCAATGTTGCTGGCTATCGCATGGCATGGGCCCGCGCAGTTGAGTACAAACGCAAGTGGGAAAAATACGAGGCTGAAGGGGGTACGGCGCCAACCCGCGACCTTGAACTCGACACGCTGATGGGCGTTCTCAACGGTGAAATCCTCGTCCACATGCACTGCTACCGCGCCGATGAGATGGCGCTCATCATGGATATGAGCCAGGAGTTTGGATACAAAGTCTCAAGCTTTCACCACGCGGTTGAGAGTTATAAAATCGCTGACAAACTTGCCGATTATGGCGCCTGCAGTTCAATGTGGGCGGACTGGTGGGGCTTCAAAATGGAAGCCTATGACGGGGTGCGCGAAAACATTCCAATGGTCCACAATGCAGGTGCTTGTGCAATTGTGCATTCCGATAGCGATATTGGTATTCAGCGCCTAAACCAGGAAGCAGCGAAAGCGCTGTCTGATGGTCGCCGGGCCGGGATCGATATTTCGAAGGCCGATGCATGGCAATGGCTCTCCGCCAATCCGGCGAAATCGCTCGGCGTGTTTGAACAGACCGGCAGCCTTGAGGCGGGCAAAGATGCAGACGTCGTGATGTGGTCGGGCGATCCTTTCAGTGTCTACAGCCAAGCTGAACTCGTCTTCGTGGATGGCGCTCTGATGTTTGATCGCAATGATCCCACCTCGCTTCCTGTGATGGACTTTGAGCTTGGCCAACCCGGTGAAGGAGACCTGAAATGATCCGCACGCTTTTGATCACCGCGGCCTCTACACTGGCGCTTGCTAGTGCTGCGGCACAGACCCTGACCATTACCAATGCCAAAGTCTGGACAGGGACTGAGGCAGGCACACTCGACAGTGCAGCAATCTATGTGCGTGATGGGGAATTCATATCGGTTATTGAAAATGGCACAGCGCCGCGCGGCGGGAGTCCTGTCATTGACGCGGATGGAGCGTGGGTCACGCCCGGCATTATTGCACCTTTTACGCGCATCGGGATCGTTGAGGTGGGCGCGGAAGACTCCACCAATGACACACGCGCGAGTGGGACCGCCTTTTCGGTCGCGCTGAGGGCCTCTGATGGATTTAACCCATCCGCGACCACAGTGCCTGTCACGCGAATAGAGGGCGTCACGCGGATCGCAGTTGCCCCAGCCAATGGCGGCAGTATGATTGCCGGTCAGGGCTTTATCGCCGACACCTCCGGAGCCCCTGACAGCATCACGCAGGACCGCGCCTTTGTTTACATTGATCTTGGCGAAGGCGGTGCGGGCCTTGCCGGTGGATCGCGGCCCGCGGCTTGGGCCGCCCTTCGCGGAGCCTTTGCCGATGCGCGCGGGTATCCGGGCCGCTTCATGGCGCACAATGAAGGCGACACGCTAACCCGAACTGACGCACAGGCTTTTGGGCGCGCGGTTCGTGGTGGGCAGCTCATCCTCGTGAATGCTCACCGCGCCAGCGACATTCGCCAAGTGATCCAACTGAAAGCTGAGAATGCCAATGTGAACATCGCCATTGTTGGTGCGGATGAAGGCTGGATCGTAGCAGATGAGCTCGCCGATGCGGGCATTCCGGTGATTATCGATCCATTCTCCAATTTGCCCGCGAGCTTTGCGCAACTGGGCGCGACCAGCCGCAATGCGGAGCGCTTGATCGGAGCAGGCGTCCTCACCGCGTTTGCGCATCTTGGTGATAACAGTCACCAAGCTCGCCTCGTCCTGCAAAGTGCGGGAAACGCGGTGGCGAATGGGGTGAGTTTCGATGATGCTATGGCGGCGATTACGACAGCGCCAGCGGCAATTTTTGAACTCGATACATTGGGCAGTGTTGCACCGGGCAGTACAGCTGATTTGGTTATCTGGGACGGCGATCCGCTGGAGGTCATGAGCGCACCGCAGGCGGTCATCATCGAAGGCGAAGTACAATCCATGGAGAGCCGTCAGACGAAGCTACGGGATCGTTATCTTGATCTGGATGAGAGCGAGCGGCCACTGGCTTATAAGCGTTAGGTTTGAATTTCGCGCAGCCGGGCTTAGCTCCTCGCGCGGGTGCGGGAAGGTGGGGTGGATTTCGTAGTGAGTTTGGGATTTGCCCTCCGACCCAGCCTTTGGCTGGCCCCCTCCGCCCTTCGGGCACCTCCCCCAAGACTGGGGGAGGAAAGTTCAGAACCTAGTCAGATTAAGGGCAGAATTTCCTCCCCCGCTTGAGCGGGGGAGGTGCCCGAAGGGCGGAGGGGGCTCGTGCCGCTACGAACTATCTTCAATCGCGGGCGCTGGCGCGAAGTCTTTGCCCCAGCTGATGTAGAGGATGCGCTCGCCGCATTCCATGAATCTTGGTGTCCAGTAGCGGATGGCGTTCAGATTCGCTTCGCCGCTTTTGTCGTGCATTGGGGTCCAATGGTCGCAGTAAGTTTGGCGCTGTTGGTGGAGCCAGACGTTGAGGTCTGATCTGTCGGGTGCGAGGTATATTTCAACGCGGGCGTCGTGCGTGATTTGGTAAAACCCGTCCTGGCCTGTTCTGCGCACATGGGCGCGCAAGCGGATGAGTTGCCACCAAATGAGGGGCCAGAGCCAGACGGGGACATGAGCCCAGTCTTGGGGGTTGATGCGGATTTGCATGTTAGCTGGGAGTATACGGGGCTCTGAGAGGGGGTGGATAGATTTTTGGGGTTTGGGCCCTAGGGCTTTCCCCCTCCGCCCTTCGGGCACCTCCTCCGCAGGCGGCGGAGGACGGGTTCTGCGCTGTATTG
Organism: Pseudomonadota bacterium; assembly: GCA_038630445.1. Lineage (GTDB taxonomy): Bacteria > Pseudomonadota > Alphaproteobacteria > Caulobacterales > Hyphomonadaceae > Henriciella. The sequence continues at coordinate 15,387 of JBCBCO010000026.1, forward strand.
ACTGGTGTTTTTATTGAGAGTTGCAGAGATGGATCCCTGCTTTCGCAGGGATTAGCGGAGGTTGGGATTTGGGGGATAGATTGAGGTTCAGCTCGTCCTAGTCTCTCGTTTTAGCGCATTGAGAGCTTCGTCCAGTGCAGAGAGATAGCGGGATCGGTCGGCTTTGCTGAAAGGAGCTGCGCCGCCGACTTGATCGCCGCCTGCGCGCAAGTCAGCCATAATGGCGCGGGTTGCAATCGCGCTGCCGATGGAGTTTTCCGTGAAGGGTTTGCCGGTATGGTTGAGAACGCGTGCACCCGCTTTTAAAGCTCGTTCTGCGAGGAGGATATCGGCGGTGACGACAACACTGCTAGGCGTGGCGGCGTCTACGATATAGTCATCAGCAGCGTCGAAGCCGTCGCTTACTGTCACCAATTTAAGCAACGGGTGCGGCGGTACACGCAGGAAACTGTTCGCGACGAGAAGTACCGGCACCTGATGGCGCAACGCGACTTTATAGGTTTCGTCTTTGACCGGACAGGCATCCGCATCGATCAGGATTTGCAGGCTCACTTTTGCAGGCACCAGCGTAGGATCGCCTTTTGCGCATGCAGGCGGTTCTCCGCCTCGTCCCAAACCAGCGATTGCGGGCCGTCAATCACCTCAGCGTCGACTTCTTCGCCGCGGTGCGCGGGCAAACAGTGCAGGAATTTTGCGCCACCGGTTGCCATGTCCATCAGCTCGTCAGTGACCGCATAAGGGTCGAGTTCGGCGAGGCGCTCATCCGCGTCCTTGTCGCCCATAGAGACGAATGTGTCAGCGATGACGACATCGGCGCCTGCAACGGCCTCTTCTGCGGTATCATAGAGATCAATACGGCCCTGAAGCTCGCGTGCGAGTTTCACGTCTTCATCATCAGGCGCGTAGCGATCGGGCGTTCCAACGGCGAGGCTGAAGCCGAATTTCGGCGCCGCATGGATGAAGCTGGAGCAGACATTGTTGCCGTCGCCGACCCATGCGAGGCGTGCGCCTTCCAGAGTAAGCCCGTGTTCTTCCAGCGTCTGGAGATCAGCCATAATCTGGCACGGGTGGGAGCTGTCGGTCAGGCCGTTGATCACGGGAACGCTGGCAGCCTCTGCGAAACTCTCCACATCGCCATGATCGTTCGCGCGGATCATAACGGCGTCGACATAGCGGCTCAGCACACGCGCGGTATCCTCAATCGTTTCGCCACGGCCGAGCTGCATATCGTTGGCGGTGGCCGTGATAGAACTACCGCCGAGCTGGCGCATCGCCATATCGAAGGAGAAGCGCGTCCGCGTTGAAGATTTCTCGAAGATCATTGCCAGCGTATGGCCCTCAAGCGGGGCGCCTGCATCGACCTTCCCTTTCGGCCATCCGGCACGCGCGCGCTTCATCTCATGCGCCTGATCCAGAATGGCGCGCAGCTCGCTCGCCTCTAACTGCCAGAGATCGATAAAATGACGAATGGACATGATCAAAGCCCCAAAAAGCAAACCGCGTGTCTATACAATTCGCGCCCGCTTGCAAAGACTGGAAGAAGGCTTCAGGGGAAAGCCCTACACATTCGGTTTGCATCCCTTGAATTTCCGGCCATATGCACCCTTGAAACACCTTAGAAGGCGAAGACAATGAGTGAGCGTAAAATGGACACGGTTTTGATCATTGGCGCGGGCGCCGCAGGCTCTGTCGTGGCACAGAAGTGCGCGATGGATCGTGACACATTCAAACACATCACGCTTGCCAGTCGCCGCCTCGCATCCTGCGAAAACGTCGCCAAGCTCTGCAAGACTCCAATTGAAATCGATCAGGTCGATGCTGACAATGCCGAGGAGACCATCGCCCTGATCGAACGCGTCAAACCCGACCTCGTGATCAATATGGCTCTGCCCTATCAAGACTTACCAATCATGGATGCGTGTCTCGCGACCAAGACCCATTACATGGATACCGCCAACTATGAGCCGCGTGATGTCGCGAAGTTCGAGTATCACTGGCAATGGGCCTATCAGGATCGGTTCAAAGAGGCAGGCATCGCCGCCATTCTCGGCTGCGGCTTTGACCCGGGCGTCACCAACATCATGTGCGCCTATGCCCAGCAGGAAGGCCTGTTCGACGAAATTGAGTATATCGACATTGTCGACTGTAACGCTGGCGATCACGGCAAGACGTTTGCGACCAATTTCAATCCGGAGATCAACCTGCGCGAAGTGACCCAGGACGGGCGCTACTGGAAGGACGGCGAGTGGATTGAAATCCCGGCGCTCTCGGTTCGCACCATGATTGATTATCCGGAGGTCGGGCCTAAAATGTCCTACCTGATTTATCATGAGGAAGAGGAAAGCCTCGTCAAACACATCAAAGGGCTGAAGCAAATCCGGTTCTGGATGACGTTCGGGGATGAATACATAAAGCATCTCGACGTGTTCAAATCCATCGGCCTGATCGGACTGGAACCCATCAAGCATAAGGGTATGGACATCATTCCGATGGAATTCCTGAAGGACCTCCTGCCAGTGCCGAGCACGCTAGCGGAGGGCTATACGGGTAAGACCTCGATTGGTGTCATTCTGCGCGGCAAGAAAGACGGACAGGACGTCGCGAAATTCATCTACCAGGTCTCCGACCACGCCAAGACGAATGAAGAAGTCAGTGCGCAGGCCGTCAGCTATACGACCGGGGTGCCGCCCGTCTCAGGCGCGAAAATGTTCTTCGATGGCATCTGGTCCGGCGCGGGCGTGTTTAATGTTGAACAGTTTCCTGCCAAGCCGTTTCTGGAAGACGTCGCGGCGCGGGGGCTTCCGTGGCATGTGATGGATGTGAGCGAGACGGATCAGGCTGAGCTGTTTGGGGTGTAGACGTGATGGTCTTATGCCCACCGGACACCATCCCTAAAGTGGATTCATAAGATGAAGCGAGGAGCCAATCCGTTTTTAATCGCTTTATCAGTAGTATTTCTGATTTGTGGTATCGTAACCTTGGCACAACCAGAGCCTAATGGCGTTGAGATCATAGAACGGTCAGGACTGTTACTCGACGCAAAGGGTTCCAAAGGTCCGAGAGGTCTTCATAACAATACGACACTCATAATTCTAACCCCGAATGGCGATCAGAAGGCGTTCGAGGTCAAATCCTCATTACGCCAGACAGATATCTCGCGCATCAGAAACACAGCGCGAGCAAACAAGGGTAAGCAAATTATCTACAAAACGCGCAGCGAGAGGTTTCCAAAGCTCATTTCTGCAGAAACCTTGGACGGGACTGTTATTGTGAGTGCCGAGCATACGCGATCGGCTAGTCTTTTTACTGGGTGGAGTATGGTGGTTTGCGCAATCCTATTAGGCGGTCTCGGTCTTAACCGGCTAAGATCGAAACCAAAGAAGGATGAACGTGAGATTGTGCAGTAGCGAGCGATCATTGCTTTGAAGCACATTGTGACGAACGCTTCTCTCAAGACTTGCGATAAAGTAGAGCGCACTGCAAGCACTCGGCTATTCACTCAATTGACGCGCTGAACATCAAGCAGCGCTGAAACCTAAAAACTTCCCATCAGCCAGCTCAGCCCTGCGAAAATCAAAATCGCTCCTAGGAATGCGCCGCCATTTCTGATTTTTGTCTGGTATTGATTTTCTGAGACCTCTCCATCCTCGCCCGGCATGGCGTGGATAATATGCTGCTCGCGGAAATGGTCGTCGCGTTTGGCATCCTGGCGCGCGAGTTCGGCCAGTGTGTCCTGCGGACGCGCGGTTTTATTCACAGCTGATATAACCTGCGCTTTGACAACTATCGAGAGAATGCCGACAGCCATGAAAGACGCGATCCAGATCGAAAATCCCGCGAGCAAGGTCGCACCGATACCAGCGCCGCTATTCTCGCCCCACATGGCGAGCAATGAGGTCGACTCCGTCATACCGTTATTCCTGATCGCAAACCGAAAAATGACTGTGGCGATCAGGCCGGTCACGATCATCGCGAAAATTCCGCCAACGTAGTGAAGGCCCGTACGCAAATCGTCGATGGGTTTAACCTCAACCTCAGGCGCAAGATGGGTGTGATCACCGAGAGACGAAGACGCAGGCGCTGTTTTAGGGGTCGCCTCAGCGGATGGCTCACTGCCCAGCGCCTCCACGATTTCATCAAACTCTGCTTTTGTAATCTCACCCTTAGCAAAGCGCTCTTCTGCAATTTCGCGTGCTTTCGACATGATCAGCCCCTCAAGTTTTCAGATGCGATATAGTCTACTCCTCCAATATGAATACTCAATGACACCTTATTTTAGACTGTATTTCACTTACCGGGCGGTCGAACCGCGCTAGAAATCATCTGGGAGTCCAGAGGTGAAAATTCTAGCTTTATGAACCAGTGTTTGTGTCACTGGCGGGCGTGTATGTGTTTGCCTCTGGGGATGACACAGGGACAGCGAATGCGACATGGCTGGATGCAAAACCGCCAGATCACTTCCTTATCTTTACCATAAGGGCACATGGCAAAGAAAAGACCGTGATTTTCGAACATCAAAACCTATCGATCGATATCTCACATTGAGCTAAAGCGGGAGACTTTTTCTCCCAAGGTTTTCTTGAAAAGTTACCCAAATCGCAATTTGATCCCGACAGGTGAAGTGAACATACCATT
>JBCBCO010000027.1:0-19769 GCA_038630445.1 Pseudomonadota bacterium
GTGAAGTATCACCTGGGCGCGTCTTCAGATCGTGAATTTGACGGCAATAGCGTCCACCTGACGATGAATGCCAATCCGTCCCACCTTGAAGCGGTTAATCCCGTTGTTATGGGCCGTACGCGCGCCAAGCAGCATATGGAATATCAGGACGCAGGCGAGTTGGAGCGCTCGAAGAAGCTGCCGCTTCTCTTGCACGGCGATGCCGCCTTTGCCGGTCAAGGCGTTGTAGCGGAGTGCTTTGCGTTGTCAGGCCTGCAGGGCTACCGCACAGGTGGGACGATCCACTTTATCGTCAACAATCAGATCGGTTTCACGACGAGCCCTATGTATTCGCGCTCTTCGCCCTACCCATCCGACGTTGCACTCATGGTTCAGGCCCCGATCTTCCATGTGAACGGGGACGATCCGGAAGCGGTTGTGTATGCTGCGAAAGTGGCGACTGAGTATCGTCAGAAGTTCGGCAAAGATGTCGTTATCGACCTGTTTTGCTATCGTCGCTTCGGCCACAATGAGGGTGACGAACCGATGTTCACCCAGCCTTTGATGTACACCAAGATCAAGGGTCACCCATCGACACGTGAAATCTACGCAGATCGCCTTGTCAAAGAGGGACTGCTGACCGCTGATGAGGTTGCCGCTGAGGTCAAAGCGTTTGAAACCTTCCTCGACAAGGCTTTTGATGACGGCAAAACGCTGGAAACCACTCAGGCCGATTGGCTCGAAGGCGAGTGGGAGGGTCTTGGCCTGCCTGATGATGATGATCGTCGTGGCAAGACGGGTGTCTCCAAAGCCAAATTGAAGGAGCTTGGTACAGCCATCACGACGGTCCCTGATGACGTGAATGTTCACCGCACGCTTGGTCGCGTGGTTAAGGGCCGCGCTGATGCGATTTCCAGCGGTAAAGGGCTCGACTGGGCGACAGCGGAGCATCTCGCGTTCGCGACACTCTTGGATGAAGGCTTCCATGTCCGACTATCCGGACAAGATTGCGGTCGGGGTACGTTCTCGCAGCGCCACAGCCATTTCGTCGATCAGAAAACCGGCGACCGCTATACGCCGCTGAATAATCTCGGTGGCGAGCAGGCTGAGTATGAAGTGATTGACTCGCTTCTGTCTGAGGAAGCGGTGCTTGGGTATGAGTATGGCTATTCGCTGGCCGATCCCAACGCACTGGTGATGTGGGAAGCCCAGTTCGGGGACTTCTCGAACGGTGCGCAGGTCTTCTTTGACCAGTTTATTTCATCAGCAGAGCGTAAATGGCTGCGAATGAGCGGCCTGACGATGCTGCTGCCGCACGGTTATGAAGGCCAAGGGCCGGAGCACTCGTCTGCGCGGCTGGAGCGGTTCCTGCAAATGTGTGCTGAGGACAATTGGCAGATTTGCAACCTGACGACGCCGTCGAACTATTTCCACGCGCTGCGCCGTCAAATTCACCGCGATTTCCGCAAACCGCTTGTGATCATGACGCCGAAATCGCTGCTGCGTCACAAACTGGCGACGAGCACGCTGGATGATCTGAACACGAAGTCATCTTTCCACCGAATTCTTTGGGATGATGCTGAAACGCCAGGCCGTGAAGGCAAGGTGACGCTGAAGAAAGACAATAAAATCCGCCGCGTCGTGCTGTGTTCCGGTAAGGTCTATTACGACCTCTTCGAACAGCGCGAGAAGAGCGGCGCTGATGACATTTACCTGCTACGGATTGAGCAGTTCTATCCGGTGCCGCGCAAGGCACTCATGAAAGAGCTGGGTCGCTTCCCGCAGGCTGAAATGGTCTGGTGTCAGGAAGAGCCGCGCAATATGGGTGGTTGGACCTTTATCCGCGATGAAATTGAATGGTGTGCTGGCAAAGCTGGCGTAAAAGCGCCGCGTCCGAAATATACAGGCCGTCCGCCTGCTGCAGCAACGGCAACGGGCCTACTGTCCACACACGAAAAAGAAAAAGAGGCGTTTCTCAACGCCGCCCTCGGCGATCAGCCTGTCGAAGACAGTCTGGTGACCGGATAACGAATGAAGAACGAGGCATAGACCTGAGATGAGCGATATTACAGTCCCGACCCTGGGCGAAAGCGTGACCGAAGCCACGGTTGGCCAGTGGATGAAGGCGGCCGGCGATTCGGTTTCAAAAGACGAGGTGCTCGTCGAACTGGAAACCGACAAGGTTGCTGTTGAGGTCTCCGCTGAAGAAGACGGCGTCCTAAGCGAGATTGTTGCTCAAGAAGGCGATACGGTTGAGATCGGGGCTGTCCTTGGGCGCCTTGGCGGTGCTGCAAATGGCGCGGCAAAAGCGGCTCCAGCGGCTGAAACGCCTCAGGCGGCTGCCCCTGCCCCGTCCAGTGGCGGTGCGAGCGTGGATGTGACTGTACCGGATATGGGTGAAAGCGTGGCTGAGGGGACGCTTGGAAGCTTGCTGAAACAGGTCGGTGACAGTGTCTCCAAGGATGAAACCATTGTCGAGATTGAGACCGATAAGGTTGCGCTGGAAGTGTCTGCTTCTGCGGATGGTGTGATTTCAGAATGGCTTGTCGGTGAGGGTGATGCTGTGACTCCGGGCGCTGTGATTGCGCGGATCACTGCGGGTGCGTCTGCGGCAGCGGCCCCTGCTGCTGCCCCGACACCTGCGCCAGTGCAAACGGCTGCCCCTGCGACCGGATCAGGCGAGCGCCCAGTTGCGCCATCTGTGCGCCGGATTTCAACTGAGGCCGGTGTAAATCCGGCTGATATTCCGGGCTCAGGCCGTGACGGCCGCGCGACCAAGGCCGATGCACTTGCCTATGTGAATGCACCGAAGCCTGCCGCTGCGCCTGCTCAAGCCAAGCCGGTCCGCGAGATTGGCCCGCGTGAAGAGCGCGTGAAGATGACCCGCCTGCGCCAGACCATCGCGCGTCGCCTGAAAGAGGCACAGGACACGGCCGCGATGCTGACCACGTTCAATGACGTGGACATGACCGCGGTGATGGCGCTGCGCAAAAAATACAAAGACGCGTTCTTTGAAAAGCATGGCGTGAAACTGGGCTTTATGGGCTTCTTCACAAAGGCTGTGGTTGCCGCGCTGAAAGAAATTCCTGCCGTGAATGCCGAGATTGATGGCACCGACATCATCTACAAGAATTATTACAGCATCGGCATGGCGGTCGGCACGGAAAAAGGCCTCGTCGTTCCAGTTGTGCGCGATGCGGATGAGTTGTCGCTCGCAGGGATTGAGGCCGAGCTAGGCAATCTCGCCAAGAAAGCCCGTGATGGAAATCTCGCGATTGCCGACATGCAGGGCGGCACGTTCACGATCACGAATGGCGGAGTCTATGGCTCGCTGATGTCGACACCGATCCTGAACCCACCGCAGTCCGGCGTTCTTGGGATGCACCGGATTGAGCAGCGCCCGGTTGCCGTGAATGGTGAGATCAAACTGCGCCCGATGATGTATTTGGCGCTGTCGTATGATCACCGGATCGTTGACGGCAAAGAAGCCGTAACCTTCCTCGTGCGGGTCAAAGAAGCGCTGGAAGATCCGGAGCGGATGCTGCTCGACGTTTAATCGGTAAGCCAATTAGGATTTTCTTCGCGGCTTTCAGGCTTTATGCAGACTGTTTGTAGAGTTCTGTGGAGGCGTTGATGCTGCGCACCCTTTTTTTGTCGTCGCTCGTTTGTGCCGCTACGCCGGTTGCGTTGGCTGAGCGGCCACCATTTGATTTTGAGGTTGAGGCTGAAACCGTTCTGGTGATCACGCCGCTGAGCGATGACTCTGAAGCCCGTGAGGCAGAAACATTTCTGGGGGAAGCCTCTCTCAACGGGACGGCGGAAACCGTTCTGGAGAATGGGGTTCGTTTACGCGGGCGATTTGCCTTGCGCCTGCAAAAAGATCATCCACAACGTCCCGGCGGATCAGGTGGTTTTGGAACGAACGTAAACGCCGTGCCGGGCGCTTTTTCAGGTCTGTCTGATGGCCCTGTTCCAAACGGTGAGGGCGACGATCTTCGCGCGCGTTTGGAGACCGCGTATTTCCAGATTGATGGCGGCTATGGCGAGCTGAGATTGGGCAAGGATAGCGGCGTGGCCGCGCGGTTTCATGAAGGCGCGCCGGACGTGCTAAGCCATGCGCGCGGGGATACGGCGCTTTTGGATCCAACGGGTTTGAGCACTGTGCGCACGCGTCATGATCTAACAGGGCCGAGTGCGAAAGTGTCTTATGCGACGCCGCGATTAATCGGTGTGAGAGCGGGTGTTTCTTTTACACCTCAAGCGGATGCAGACGGGCTGGATCGGCGCCCGGCGGCGGGCGGGGCACTTTCTGCGCCAGAGACGGAGAATACGATAGAACTCGCCCTGAATGCAACGCGCACTTTGCGGGAGTCAGGGCTGCGCTTTGATGCAGCGGTCTCGTGGTCGAGTGCGGATGTCTCTCCACGATTTGGCAGCGCGGCTTATGACAGCATAGAGACGGTCTCCGCCGGGTTGAAACTTGAACGCGACGCGTGGAGTGGCGGGATCTCCGTGCTCTCCAGCGATAATGGCATCAGCGGTGGCGACTATAGCGCGTGGAATGCTGGCGTCATGCGTGAAGGCGAAGCGTTTGATGTGTCGCTTAGTTACGGAGAATCAGAGGATGATAATGCTGCGCTAGAGGGGCAATCCTGGCGGCTCGGCGTCGGAAAAGACTTTGAGACAGGCCTGCGACTTGCGGCTGCCTACATTGATGATAGCGTGGAAATCAACGGCGTTGACGTTTCCGGAAGCGGCATTGTTGTTGAGATGACACGATCGACAGAAATTTTCTCCCTAACGGGCTATTAATCTTCCTTTAATGGAATCAGTTGTTAAGTGTTTGGTAGGAGAAACTATCAATGCGCGCACTTGTGCTTTCAGTTGGGATTTTTGCAGGCCTCGCCCTATCGGCGCAGGCGCAAGAAGACGTGCTGACCCTGTCTGCGCCAAGTGTTTCCGAAACTGAACAGGCCCAGCCTGATTGGTATCAGCAATTTACGTTTGATACGAATGTCAGCGAGACCCCTGTCTGGCAGGCCACGCCTACCAAGACGTTCAAGCTCGGATGGGTCAAAGGCGATCGCTGGAACCTGACCGTTGATTTGACCAGTCGTGAGGGCCAATCGCCTCTTCCGCGTGAAGAAATGTCTGCGGGTGCGAACTTCTTCATTACGCCGCGTCTGTCTGTTGGTGGTGAAGTCAGCTTTGGCGCCAATGAGCTGGAAGACACTGCCGCGTGGCAAGACCAAGAGCTTGAGACGGGCATCCGCCTGCGCTCAGCGCTGAAATTCTAGGCTTTCGCGCCGCGTTTCCCGCCTCCGAAAATCGGATCTTTAAGAGCTGAGGCTTCATCTAGGGGCCATCTTGGCCTTGCTGAGAAGCTGAGTCCCTCGGTTTCGTAGTCATCTGCGCGTAAGCGTTCTGCACCTGCCAAGGCGATCATGGCGGCATTGTCCGTGCAATATTTTAAAGGTGGCGCGATGAGTCGCGCATCGGCGGCTTCTGCAACCTCATCCAGTGCTGCGCGAAGCGTTAGATTCGCCGCAACGCCGCCCGCGACAACGAGGCGGATCGAGCCTTTCGTGCCTTGCTTGAATACTTCCAGAGCGCGTCGTGTTTTTTCCGCCAGACAGTCCGACACAGCGCGCTGATAACTTGCGCAGAGGTCGCGCACACCCTGATCATCGAGGTTTTCTGCCTCCACAATCCGCGCACCGGCGGTTTTCAGGCCCGCAAAACTCATGTCGAGCCCAGGACGGTTCAGCAGCGGTCGGGGTAGATCGAAGTGTGTTTCTTCGCCGTCTTTGGCCAAAAGCTCCACGGCCGGGCCACCCGGAAAGCCTATGCCGAGGGTCTTTGCCAATTTGTCGAAGGCTTCGCCGGCTGCATCATCAATGGTTGAACCGAGGCGCTGATAGTCGCCTAGACCACGCACAGCGATGAATTGGCAATGCCCACCGGAGACGAGGAGTAGCAGATAGGGAAACCGGCAATCCTCGCTCAAGCGCGGGCTGAGCGCGTGGCCTTCGAGGTGATTGATTGGGAGGAAGGGCTTATCTGAAGCGAGCGCCAGCGCCTTGCCTGTCATCATGCCGACCATGACCCCCCCAATCAGGCCGGGCCCGGATGTCGCTGCGATGGCGTCCATATCCGTGAGAGTGAGCTCGCTTTCAGATAGCGCCGTCGCAACGACCTGATCAGCGATCTCAGCATGCGCGCGGGCAGCAATTTCAGGAACAACGCCGCCATAGGGGGCGTGCTGTTCGATCTGGCTGTGAACGACACTGGAAAGGACATCGACGCCATCTTCCGACACGCGAACAACGGACGCAGCGGTCTCATCGCAGGAGGATTCCAATCCGAGGACAGTGACAGATGAAAGGCTCATCGCGACTATTTAGAGGCTGAGGCCGGATCATGAAAGGCAGGCGCAACATGACGCCTGCCGCACAAAAACGCGTCGGCGACGAGTTGAAGAGGGCGCAGATCAACTTCGCTCGCGGACTCAGACAGCAGGTGCGCGAAGCGGTCATAGAGGCCGCGATACTCCTGCTCAGGTGTGGTTTCGACAGGGCTATCCCCGATTTGCAGCGCTGCACCGCCTCGTGACAGGGTCAGGCTCTCGCCATCGGGAGAGTTCAGGCGGATGCTCCAGACCTCGTTACCGGTTTCGCGGAAGTCGAAATTAGCATGACCTGTGAGATCAGGGCCTTCTAAAGTCAGCGTAGCCGCGATTGGCTGGCTCTTGTTCTCTGGAATGTGCAGCTCAGCCTTCGTGACTGAGACTGAAACAGGCAGAATTTCTGTTAAAATCGATAGCGCATTTATACCCGGATCAAACACACCCATACCGCCGGGTTGCCACAACCAATCCTGGCCGGGATGCCATTTCAAAACATCTTCGCGCCAGTCGATCTGGACCTCTGAGACACCATTTTGATACGCCCAATCGCGGGTGCGTTCGACAAAGGGTGCAAAGCGCGAATGCCAGCTTGCGAACAGCGTTATCCCGGCCTCAAACGCGGCTTCGGTGAGGGATTCCGCCGCGCTGACTGTGAGTGCGGGTGGTTTTTCGAGGAAGACAGCTTTCCCGGCAGATATGGCCTCAAGCGCCAGCGTGGTGCGCGGCTCAGGAGGCGTGCATAAGACGACGGCGTCCACGTCCGATCCTGCTTTTAGAGCCTCGCTCAAATTCGCAAAGACCGGCAGGTCGAGGTTTGACCCGGAGCGGCTAACCACGCTTACGAGGTCAAAGTCAGGATGAGCCTCGATGACGGGCACGTGCTGATCACGCGCGATTTTTCCGTATCCGACGAGGCAGAGGCGATAGGTCATGATCCGTCTGTAAGCTGCTTATGTTTGGGCGCAAGCGTGCTTAATCGAGCAGAGCGGACTTCATCTGCGGCAACCAGCGCTCGCGCTCCAGATCATAGGCTTTCAATGTTGTGCCCCAGTCCCAATGACACCAGCCAAAGCCGCGCTCCTCAGCGCCGACGCGTAGGGCGCGCACCCAGCGGGCACGTTGGTCAATGGGGACTTCTTCGTAGACGCCGAATTCGCCGATGAAGACGGGCATTCTGTGCTTTTTCTGTAAGGTGAGGGCCTCATCGAGCCCGTTTTCGAGGCGCTGATAGTCTGCACGGCTGCCCCAATTTACGCCCATGGGTCGGACGGGCTCGGCCCAGAACGCGCCCTGATGGGTAAACTCGAACGGATCATAGTCATGATAGGTCAGGATCGCGCGGGGATCGTAAGGCGGCCTCGCCTGTTTCAGGCCATCCAGATTGCCCCAATTTGCCGTGCCGAGAATCACCCAGCGATCCGGATTATCTTCGCGAATGCGCTTCAGGATACGCTCGTTTAGAAGATCGGTCCGGCGCACCGTCATCGCGCCATAGGGCTCGTTTATGATCTCAAAAATCAGGAAGTCCGGCGCGGTCGCATAGTGATAGGCGAGTTGATCCCAGATCGCTTCCAGGCGCGGTTCGTGCAGGCCGGGACGCTCACTGATTTCATTATAGTGATGGACGTTGATGATGACATTCAGGCCGATTTCACCGCCCCAGCGGACGACTTCGTCAACGCGGGAGAGGAAGTCAGGATCAATTGTATAGGGCGCGCGTTGTCCCGCACGGCTCGACCAGCGTACCGGAATGCGGACCGTGTCGAAGCCAGCTTCTTTAAGACGGACCATATCGGCGCGGCGAATAGTGTAGCCCCACTCGCCCTCGCGTTCCGGGCTATCGAGCGCATTGCCGAGATTCATGCATTTCTGGATCGGGGACGTTGCGATCGGGGCATCCGGCGAAGCATTCGCGCGCGGCTCTCCCTGCCCGCAGGCCGAGAGTGCCAGCAATAGAGCCAGAATTGTGCTTCGCATGCCTTAGCGTCTCCTATCTTGTCATCATCTCTGACGCATCCTAGCTGAAGAACAAGCAAAAGCGGAGCCAGAATGGCTGAGCCTGAGATTATTCGCATCGGAACACGTGGGTCGCCGCTGGCGCTCTATCAGGCGAATTTTATCGCCGGTGAGATTGAGCATTTCAGCAATGGTCGTCTGAAAACCGAGATCGTGAAATTTGTGACCAAGGGCGATCAGTTGACGACAGAGCGGCTGATCAATTCAGGCGGCAAGGGCCTGTTCACGCGTGAAATTGACCGTGCCGTCGATGATGAAGAGGTGCATATTGGGGTGCACAGCCTGAAAGATGTGCCGGGTGTTCTTCCAGATGGGCAGGACATTGTCGCCTACCCTGCGCGCGAAGACCCACGCGATGGATTCGTAACAGCAAATGGCATCACACGCCTGCAGGATTTGGATGAAGGCGCGACTGTGGGGACGGCGAGCCTGCGCCGGGAAGCCCAAGCGCTGTTGCTTCGCCCGGACCTGAAGGTTATCCCGTTTCGAGGCAGTGTCGGGACGCGTCTTGAGAAATTGAAGGACGGTCAAGCCGACGCGACATTTCTGGCAATGGCAGGGCTGAAGCGGCTGGATATGACCGAGGCTGCAACGCCTATTCCCATGGAAGATATGCTGCCCGCCGCTGGTCAGGGCATTTTGGCTGTGGCGGCGACACGGAATGGTTTGTCGAGTGTTCTGGCGGAAACGCTAGCCATGATTGATGACAGCGCGACGCGGGCAATGGCGACGGCGGAACGGGCATTCCTAGTCGAGCTTGACGGGTCGTGTCGCACGGCTATGGCGGCGCAGCTGTCCATACAGGATGGAGCATGGCGTCTGCGCGGGGAGGTCTTGGCGCCGGATGGTCAGCAGAGATGGCGCGCGGAAGCGACAGCGCTTTTGTCTTCGTCGCTGGATGATCTTGCTGGCTTGGGCCGTATGATTGGACAGACGATCCGTGAGCGAGCGGGCGGGCAGCTACCGGCATTTGAGGACTAGGCGTGCCTAAGACGCGAATTCCAATTCTAGTGACGCGCGCAGACCCCGGTGCGGATGAGACGGTCAGTCGGCTGGGAGACGAAGGTTTCTCGGCGATCAAGACCCCAGTCATGCATGTTGTGCCGGATAATACGGTCACTTTACCTGATCTCAGCGATGTATCGGGTCTGGTTTTCACGAGTGCAAATGGTGTTCGCGCTTTCGTGGATCGCAGCGATGAAAGGGCAAAAATGGCATGGTGTGTGGGTCCGGCAACGGCGACGGCTGCGCGTGATGCTGGCTTTTTTAGTGTTCAGGAGTCTGCGGGAGATGCGCGCGATTTGGCAGCTTTTATAGCTGAACGGATTACACCGGATAAGAAACCGCTGCTCCACATCGCGAATGCTGCGGCCAAAGGTGATTTGCGCGCGGCTTTGGAGCATGCCGGACACAAAGTGGTCTTCTGTCCGCTGTATAGAATGCAGCGAGCTGAGAGCTTAGATCATGATGTGATCAATATCCTGAATGCCAAGGGGCCCACCATCGTTTTAGTGCACTCGGAGAAGGGCGCGGAATCTTTTGTCGAGCTTCTCGAAAACCTACCGACGGACCACCTCACAAGTGTCGCGATCTCTGAGCGCGCGGCTGCGCCCTTGCGAAAGGCTGGACTGGATACACCGCATGTGGCCGACGCGCCGAATGAAGACGGCCTATTCATCGCCCTGAATAGAGCAGTCGCCATACTTTCGGCCTGAACGCTCAGCATGTAGGCTATGGTAAACGCAGTTTTGCAGGAGCACGCCCATGTCGGACCCCGTTTTGCCGTCCGTGGCTGATGAAACGCCCATCGACGCTGAGTTCGAGCCAGCGCCCAAGCGGAAAAAACTGGCTCCCAAGAGGCGCGGACCGGGCTGGATGAGTTTCTTTCTTGTCGGTGTATTGTCTTTAGGGGCGCTGGCAGTCTCTTTCCTGTCGAACGGACTATTTGGCAGCAATGATGACAGCGTGGAGCTGGTCGCACAGGTTGAGCGACTGAAAGCTGATCTTGCGGCCGCCAATGAGGAACGTTCTGAGTTGAGTGCGAGTTTGCAGGCGATTGAAGGGCGTGTTTCGGAGAGTGTTACTCAGTCGGAGGCGGACCGCCAACGTGTCATCGATCTGACCGACACACTCGGTATTTTGGAAAGCGATTTGCAGGAGTATGTCGCTGGAAATACGGCACAGGATGAACCACAAGCCAGTGCGGATACAGTTCGGTCTTTGCAGAGAAGGCTTCGTGCGCTGGAGCAGAGGCTTGCATCTGATCCAGAAGGGTCGATCTCAAATGAGGATGGCGCGGTTCCAAACCCTATCGAACCCTTTGATCCATCTGAGATTGAGACTGACATTGCTGAGCTTCAGGCCGACATAGACCGCTTGCGCGATGAGGTGACGACTCTGCGCGGTGATCTGTCATCGCTGATTGAGGCGAATGATGAGGCTGCGATCAGAGAGGCTGAAACGGCGTCGACAGCTAGCACCGCAATCGCGCTTTCCGCGATTGAGACAGCCGCGAGGCGTGGACAGCCCTTCCAGAGACCATTTCAGACCTTGCAGGAGGCTGCGCCTGATGCGCCCGGTCTTGAGGCGCTTGAACCTCTAGCCGCAACAGGCGCACCGACCCTTTCAGACTTACGCGATGCTTTTAGGCCACTGAAACGCGCTGCGTTGAAGCAGGATGCAGACGATCAGGGCGGGGCGCAAAGTGTCCTGAATACCCTGTTCGGCGATGGCGTCCGTGTGCGACGTGAGGGTGAGATCAATGCTGCCGACACGCTCGACACCGCTGAAACCGCTCTTGTGACAGGTGATCTTGAAGCCGCGCTTGAGGCCATCGACTCGCTGTCGCAGAATCTTCAGGCCGTCTTCACAGATTGGCGTCAAGATGCGCAGAACCGTCTGAATCTTGAGGACAGCCTGGACAGGTTGCGCCTCGCCATGATTGCAAAGGATCGACCATGATCGTCCTGTTTCTCATTATTGCTCTAATCTGCGTTGCAGGTGTTTTTGTGCTTTGGGCGTCGCGTTTGCCCGGCGGGCTGACGCTCGATCTGGGCAATGGCGCAGTTTATGAGTTCGAGGTCGTTTATGCCATCTTGGCGGTGGTTTTACTGGGGGCAGCGATCGCTCTGGTCTGGTCATTTTTGACAGGATTGGTGACTTTGCCCGCAAGGTTTAGCCGATCACGCAAAGCGTCCAAGATTGAAAGTGCGAACAAGGCCTTGGCCGATGGGTTGTTAGCTGCAGAAGCCGGCGATGTCGCTTTGGCGAAGAAGATGGCGAAGAAATCTGCGCAATTTGCGAGTGATGATCGGATGAAACTGCTCTTAGAAGCGCGCACCGCGGAGATTTCTGATGATTGGTCCGGCGCTGAGCGGGCATGGGGCCAGCTTGCGCGTCTACCGGGCGGTCAGCTCGCAGGACTGCGCGGTGCGGCATCCGCAGCCAGTGCGCGGGGAGATACACTTTCGGCTGAAACGCGCGCACGTGAAGCGCTTGAACTGAAGACAACAGCTGAATGGCCGTTCAATACATTGTTCGATAGCCAAGTTGCTGCCGGACACTGGCGCGCGGCGCTTGAGACGCTGATCCTTGGCGAAAAGCGAGGGCATATTAGTGGCGACAGTCTGCGCCGTCGGCGCGCGGTGCTTTACACGGCCCTCTCGACTGGGCTGACGAACGAACAACGCAAAGATGCGCAGCGCTTGTTGGCTGAGGCGATCAAGGCTGCCCCTGGATTTCCTGCGGCGGCCTGGCATGGCGCACGCCACTTGATGGGCGATGGGAAAATCAAATCCGCCCAAGGCGTGCTTGAGCTTGGTTGGAAAGCGCGGCCGCACCCGGCCCTTGCGCAACTCTCGCGGCGATTGTCCGCAGAAGGGGGCGAGAGGTCTGCGAATGCGCGCTTAAAGTCTCTCATTTCGACCAATCCGGACCATCGTGAATCGCGGATTCTGAAGTCTGAACTTGCGATGGCGGATAAGGATTGGCTGAGCGCCGTGAAGGAGCTTGCACTCTTGGTGGAAGAGAAGCCAACGGCGCGGCTATGCCTTTTGTTAGCGAATGCGCTTGATGGTTATGGCGATACTGACGAGGCTGCCCGCTGGCGCGCTATGGCGACGACGGCTGCGCGCGAGCCGGAATGGTCTGACATGGACCCGCGCGCCAAGGCGTTTGATTATGGTGCGCGCGATTGGTCACGGCTGGTCTATGAGTTTGGCGATGCAGGCCGCCTGATCCATCCGCGCTATGAGGCCTCTGAGCGTGAGTTAGAAGCGGGCAAACCGCTGGCTCTGCCGGGCAAGGCGAGTGCGGCGAATGAAGTTCCAAAGGCGCCTGCTGCAGCAACGGCAACACCGCCGACAGATTATGCGCCGCCGAAGGAGACGTCGGAATAGGACTGCACTGCGTGTTTTTACTGACCAATCGCGCCAGTTTGACGCACATTCATGTCTGAAAGGCGATTTACGGGGAAATTATTACCCTTTGGCAGCCGTTTTGCTTGATTAAACAGCAAATATTGTTACTTTAAAATTCATCTTAGACTTCAGAAGGGCGCGGTCGCGAAACTGGTGACACAGTAGCAGATCGGCGAGGTTCAAAGGCTGAGATTATCGACAATTTGTCGACACTTGTCTCTGGGAAGTACGGTGCGGGATCGCCGTCTGGATTTGAGATTAGGTGTGGACCGCTTGAAAGGACCTGCGCGTGCGCGAATTTGAATCCGGTCTCTTATATGACCCTCTGCGTGAACACAGTTCATGCGGTGTCGGATTCATTACGCGCAAAGACAGCGTTCAGAGCCATGATGTCCTCAAGAAAGCGCATCAGGCGCTCTGTGCCGTTCCCCATCGCGGCGGCATGTCGTCTGAAGGGGTTGGCGACGGTGCGGGCATCTCAGTTGATTTGTCGGTTCCATTTTTCAGTAAACTGGTTGGTAAAGCGCTGAAGCAAGGCCGTTTCGGCGTAGGGAATTTCTTCCTACCAGAAGATGCGGATCGGCAAGCCAAAGCGATCGACCTGATCGAAGCGTATTTTGAGCGTGCAGAGATGCCGATCCTGCTGCGCCGTCCAGTACCCGTAAATACAGACGCGATTGAGCCACGCGGGCTGAGCCTGCAGCTTCCGATCATACAATGGGTCTTTTCCGCACCGAAAGGCATGCGGGCGGCGACGTTTGATAAGGCGACGCATAAACTCTTACTAGCGATAGAAGCGGAAGCTTACCCTGACGCTGAAATGGAGGGGCTGTATCCGCTATCGCTATCCGCACACGTACAAGTACTGAAAGGCCGCCTGAGTTCTTGGGAGATTATTCCCTATTTTGAAGATTTGAGCGACCCGGATCAAGCGGTTCACACCGTCTATTTCCATACGCGGTTTTCAACCAATACCGATCCGCACCCGTCGATGGCGCAGCCGTTCCGCCTGATGGCGCACAATGGTGAGCTGAATACGGACAAGAAGAACCGCCTGTCAGAAGCCGCTGTCGCGCTGGCTAAGAATAGCGCCATCGTACGCCCTAAAGGCCAATCCGACAGTTGCCGGTTTGACCAGACGTTGAATGCGCGTGTCTATCAGGATGATCTCGACCTGATTGAGGCGGTTGTCTCGATGATGCCGCCGGCTTGGGAAAATGATCACACGCTGTCGCAGGACGTGCGCGATATGCTGGAATACTTCTCTTTGTATGAGGAGAAGAATGACGGGCCAGCGGCGCTGATTTTTGGCAATGGTCAGATTATTGGCGCGCGGCTGGATCGGCTTGGTCTGCGCCCGCTAAGATCGGTAGAGACAGAGACATATCTCGCGGTCATGTCTGAGGCTGGGCAAGTGCCCTTCCCGCCTGAGGATGTATTGCGACGTGGCCGAATTGAGGCTGGCGGCATGCTGGTCTACGATCATGGTGAGCAGAGCGTCTATTCAACACAGCACGCGCTGGAAATGCTGGCGAGCCGCAAGGATTATGCGGCCCTGCTGAAGAAAGCGCGCGCGCATATTCTTGATTTCGGCGACCCTGAGGATGAAGAGCTGCTGGGCACGGCAACCGTGTACCATGGCGATTTGCCGGTTGCCGGGCGCTATGTGGCCTATACGCACAATCAGGAGAGCTTCAAATTCTTGATGGACCCGATGCTGGCCAATGGCCTCGAGAAAGTCTCGGCCATGGGCTACGGCAACGCGATTAACGCGCTGTCGGACACTGAAGGCGGTCTGGCGAAATATTTCAGTCAGCGGTTTGCGCAGGTGACCAATCCGCCACTGGATTCGATCCGCGAAGCCGATGGCATGACACTTCGCGTCGCTCTGGGTGAGAAGCCGCATCAGGGGCTGACCGGGCGCAAACAGATCATTGTTGAGTCGCCTATCCTGCGCATGGGCGAGATCCTGAAGATCAAGTCACAGACCGATACGCCGTGGCAGACCTTCGACATGCTGTTTGAGCCTGTTTTCGATGACGCAGAGGCCAACGAGTGCGCGCTGATCGATACGATTGATGCGCTATCGGATCGTGTTGTTGACTTTGCCAGAGAGACAGGCGGGATCGCGATCATCACGGACCGCCATGTCAGCCGCAAGCACGCAGCCATCCCAATGGTCATGGCGGTGTCCGGCATCAATCAGCGCCTGATTGAGGAAGGCTTGCGCCTGCGCGTGTCGCTGCTGGTGGAAAGCGGTCAGATCAGTTCGCCGCACCATATCGCTTGCGGATTGGGTTTCGGGGCGAGCGCGATTTATCCGCTATGCGTGCGCCTGCGCGCGGAAGAAAAGTATGGCGCGGATGCCAGCGAAGCTTTCGGTAAGTTCAAGAAAGCGGCTGAAAAGTCGTTGATGAAAACGATGGGCAAGGTCGGGCTTTGCACCGTGGAGAGCTATTCCGGTGGTGAATTTTTCGAGCCGAATTTCCTCGATACGAGTGATCCGGTCTTCAAGAAGTATTTCCCGAACATGCATGCACCCGTCGGCGGGGTTGGATTCTCAGTCATCGCGCAATCGGTTGCCGATTGGCATGAGCGCGCGCTGATCATGGAGAAAGAGGCGGACATCCCGATGCTCGGCCTGTTCAAGGAGCGAGCAGAAGGCGCGGGTCACTCCTACGGCGTGACAGCGGTGCGCGGCTTTGTCGACATGACAGAAGAGCGTGTCAGCTTTGCGCCGGGCAAAGAGGAAGTAGAGGATTATCGCCTGCTGACCTTCAACCAGATGGAAGATGCTTTCGATCTGGGGGAGAAGACATTCTTCGGAACGAGCTTTGATCGCCTGAGCGCAGAGCAGATCGACAGTTTTCAGGTCACGCAGGGCTATCGTGCTTTCTCCCAAATGATGGCGGATGAACGTAATCGCCGCCCGGCTGCGCTGAGAGATGTTTTGGCCTTCCCGGCCGATATTACCTTCCTGACGGCGGCCGAAGATATCAAGCGCGAGATGATGCTGTTTAATCGTGCGGGCAATCGCGATTTCGTCATTCGCGGCCTAACCGTGACGGCGACGGAGCCGGGCACATACAAGATCAAGCTCACCGGCCCCAAGGCGCACATGATTGGTCGTCTTGATGCATTGGCGCAGACTTTGGTTGAGCGCTTCGGCAAGGACGTGAAAGGTCACTGGCTGGAAAGCGGTGCGCTGCACGTCGAGGTGAGCGGATGGGCCGAGGATTATCTCAGCCGGATCCGCCCTGCCCTAGACCCAGTTGATCTCTCAGAGGTTCAGCCCGCATCAGAAATTACGCCCCGCCTCGCATCGGGGGCGATGTCACACGGCGCGCTTGTCGCGACCGCGCACGAGGCTGTTGCGCACGGCACGAATATGGCCGGCGGCATGTCGAATTCGGGTGAGGGCGGCGAGAATATCTCACGCTATGGCACGATCCGGGCGAGCCGTATTAAGCAGTTTGCGTCCGGGCGTTTCGGGGTCTGGGTCGGCTATCTGGCCGATAACAACCTTGAAGAAATCGAGATTAAAATCGGTCAGGGCGCAAAGCCGGGCGAAGGCGGACAGCTCCCTGCGCGCAAGGTGACGGTCGCGATTGCGGCGGCGCGTGGTGGAACACCGGGCGTCGAACTGATCAGCCCGCCGCCGCACCATGACACGTATTCGATCGAAGACCTCGGCCAGCTGATCCACGATGCCAAGGCGGCGCGTGTTCGCGTGGTTGTCAAACTCGTCAGCTCTGAAGGGATTGGCACGATTGCGGTTGGTGTCGCAAAAGCAGGCGCGGACGTGATCAATGTCGCTGGCAATACCGGCGGCACGGGCGCTGCGGCTGTGACCTCTCTGAAATATACCGGACGTGCGGCAGAGCTCGGCATTGCGGAAGTGCATCAGGCGCTGTGTGCGAATAACATCCGCCAGAAAGTCATTCTGCGCTGCTCCGGCGCGATGCAGACTGGGTCTGACGTCGTGAAAGCCTCGCTTTTAGGCGGAGACAGTTTCGAGTTCGGGACGACCGCGCTAATGATGCTGAAATGCGTCATGGCGAAGAATTGTAACGTCAAATGCCCGGCAGGCCTGACCACGAATGCGGAACTGTTTGACGGCGATCCGCGTTCGCTGGCGCAATATTTGTTGAATATTGCACATGAGGTCCGTGAGATTTTGGCGTCTCTGGGCCTCCGGTCTCTGGATGAGGCGCGCGGTCGGGCAGACTTGTTGCACCTGTTGGATCACCCGTCTGCCGTTGGGCAGCTGAATATGCGCCCGATGCTGGTCAATATGCCAACGCGTATCATTGAGGACCCAACCTATCTGGAACGCGATTATCAGATCGATGAGGGCTTCATTCAGGCCATCCGCGCGCAGATGTTTGAGGGCGGGCAGGAAACAATAACGCTGGGCGATGGCATTGAGCTGAACAATCGCAACAAATCCGTCGGCGGGCAGCTCGCCGTCGATATCGAGCGTGCGCTCAACTATGAGCTGGGCGATACGGTCAATCATCCAGCAATCGAGGAAGATGATCGCGGGCGGTGTGTCTTAAATCCTGGTAGCGTCCACATCCAGACCTCTGGGTCGGCTGGCCAGAGCTATGGCGTCTTCTGCAATGACGGCATGGTGATGGAGCATGTTGGCACGTGTAATGACGGCGTCGGCAAAGGCGCATGCGGCGGGGAAATCATCGTGCGGTCCCCTGCTGGCGGCAGCAAGGAACGCGGTGAGAATGTTCTGATCGGGAATTTCGCCCTGTTTGGCGCAACCGGTGGTAAGACCTTCATCGAGGGTGAGGCCGGTGACCGGTTTGCGGTGCGTAATTCCGGCGCGGTCGCGGTTGTCGAGGGCGTTGGCGACTTCTGTTGCGAGTACATGACCAATGGCGCGGTTCTGAACATTGGCGGGGTTTCGAAAGGCTTCGGCAACGGCATGTCGGGCGGATTTGCTTATCAGTACGACCCTGACGATATTTTCGAAGGCTTTGTCAGTCAGGACTCAGTGCTAGTCCAAACACTCGATGATGATCACCCGCAGGCCGACATTCATCGCCAGATGGTCCGCCTGATGCTGGAATGGCATATTCAAGCGACCGGATCGCAAAAGGCGATGGATCTGCTCTCAAACTGGGACAGTGAAGTGCGCCACTTCCGCTGGATCATGCCCCGCGCCCTGCTGCAGTATCAGGACGCGGATGCGATCTTGTCTGCGAAATCGCGTAAGGCACTGCTAGATGAGCTGTCGACCGGGCTGGCCCAATATCAGGTTAATCGCCTGAAAGTCGCTTGGAAAGATAGCGTGCCCGTCATGTCCGGCTTTGTGCCGAACTATGGGGAGACAGACACAGAAGGTATGTTCCAGCTTCTCAACAATTGGACGGTGCTGGAAGCCGCGCAGGTGATCGCGAGAAAGCGCACCCAAGCGGATGAAAATGACCCGCGCACGCGCAAGGCGATCCGTAACCTCATCCTGACTGAGGATTTCAGCTTGATGAGCCGTCTGGCCAAGCATGCACGCGCCGCGATTGAAGATTATGAAGACGCGGATCTTGCAGCCCTTGTCGCGAACAAGCGAATTGATGACTTTAAGAAAGCGCTCAAGCAGCGCGATGTGCGATCCATGTATAGCCCGGCCACCTATGGCTGGATCCTGCATCAAAGCCAGAAGAATAGAGAACAGCTTGGTCGTATTCCAAGCTATGAAGAATTGTTTGCGCGCCACGCGATGACAGATGTCGCGGCCCGCATGGTGGCGGAATAAGACGATGAAAGTTCCATATATTCCCGAAGAAGCGCCCTTCTCCGAAGACCAGCGTGCCTGGTTGTCAGGGTTTTTAGCCGGATTGCACTCGCGCAGTGTCATGGCTCAAACGGTAGCCCCCGCAGCGCAGGCTGAGGTCAAAACGCCGGTCAATATTCTTTATGGCACACAGACCGGCAATGCTGAGTCTGTGGCCAATGATGCTGCGAGTATTGCCAGTGCGAACGGGCTGTCCCCAACTGTGGCAGAACTCAACGCGGTCGAAATGGATGCACTCGCAGCGATGAAGCATGTCTTCATCGTCGTCTCGACCTATGGCGAGGGCGAAATGCCGGACAATGCCGACCTGTTCTGGGAAGGCCTATCCGCGCCAACCGCGCCAAGGCTGGAGGATCTAAAATACACGGTGCTTGCGCTCGGTGACACCAGCTATGATGAGTTCTGTCAGGCGGGCAAACTGATCGATATGCGGTTTGAACAGCTCGGCGCGGAGCGTTTATCCGCGCGCGTGGACTGTGATGTCGACTATGAAGACCTCGCCGAAAACTGGATTTCAGAAGCAGTCTCACTGGCCTCTGCCAGCGACGGTGACGCGTCGCCTGTGGCCGTTGATGTCAAACCCACGGCCAAGAAAGAGGGCTGGAACCGGAAGAACCCTTATCCTGCAAAGACGGTCGAAAATCGACTTATGTCCGGACCAAAATCGGCCAAGGAAATCCGGCACTTCGCCTTTGATCTCGGTGATAGCGGGATCACCTATGAGGCTGGTGACGCGCTGGGTGTCATGCCGGTGAACAATAGCACCTTGGTCAGCGCCCTGATTGAGCGCCTGAAAGCGCAGCCTGATACTCAGATCAGCGGGCAAGATGATCCGCTAGAGCACCTTCTCACTCATAAGTTTGAAATCCTGACGCCGCCGAAAACACTGATCGCTGAGATTGAGAAACGCGCGGACAATGAAGAACTCTCTCACGTTGTGGCCAATGGCGACAAAGAAGCGCTTGAAGCTTATATGTGGGGCCGCGACACGCTCGACCTTCTGAAGCTCAATCCCGCTTGGGAGATTGATGTTGATGAGTTCATTAGCTGGCTGAAACCGCTGCAGCACCGCGCCTATTCCATCTCATCCAGCCTGAAAGCGCATCCGAATGAGGTTCACCTCACCGTTGCCTCGGTGCGTTGG
>JBCBCO010000028.1:0-19519 GCA_038630445.1 Pseudomonadota bacterium
TTCACAACCAGGATTGCGCCGTCCATCTGGGCTGCACCGGTGATCATGTTCTTCACATAGTCAGCGTGGCCGGGGCAGTCGACGTGGGCATAGTGACGCCCTTCCGTCTCATACTCGACGTGAGCTGTGTTGATGGTGATGCCGCGGGCTTTTTCTTCCGGGGCAGAGTCGATGTCTTCATAAGACTGCTTCTCGCCACCGGTGACCTCTGCCAGCGTCATTGTAATCGCTGCTGTCAGCGTCGTCTTACCATGGTCAACATGGCCAATCGTGCCAATGTTCACGTGCGGCTTATTACGCTCAAACTTCTCCTTGGCCATCTGGGCCTCCTTCGCAAAATTTGTCCGGCCCTGCGGACATTGGAATTCAAATGCAGAGAGTCGTCTCTACCTGAAGCGGCGACATACACATGCCGCAGTCGAGTTTCAAGGACTTAGAGCGGTTTAGCGCCGTCTTTTCCTTGACTTTGAAAGCTGAGGCTGCCCCTTGGGCGCAGTTTAAGACTGTCAGGATAGAATGTGACCTTGCAATCCCTTAAAAAGCACGCAGCGCAGATTGGCGATGTGTCGCTGAAAGACTTGTCTCATCGAAGAGCCAATCGTCCGATCAAAGCCTGTGGCTGGACGATGAGTACGGCGCGTCAATATTTGGACGATAAAGCAGAGGATTTGTTGATCGCGCATGCTGAAGATGCAGGACTGGCCGAAGCAGTATCGCGCTTATTTGCGGCGGAGATTGTTAACACATCGGAGGGACGCGCTGCCCTGCATTGGGCGCTTCGCGCATCGTCTGACGAGGTTCGTGGTAACGCAGTAGAAGTTCGTGAGAGCATAGAGGCCGCATTAGAGTTTGCTGCGGACGTTCGGGCGAGCGGCCGGTTCGACACAATTATTCATATCGGCATTGGCGGCTCCGATTTTGGACCGCGGCTGATCTATGACGCCTTTGCAGAGAATACAGCGGGAATTGATCTGCGTTTCTGTGCAAACGTAGACCCTTACGATCTTGAACGGGCGCTTGCGGGCGCAGATCCGTCGCGAACGCTGGTTATTGGTGTTTCCAAATCCTTCGGCACAGAAGAAACCTTGTATAATCTTGGACGAGCGAAGGCGTGGCTAGGGCAGACCGATACACCGCAGATCGCACTTGTGACAGCGAATCCTGAGCGTGCGCTGGCGTGGGCAAGCGATACGCCGGTACAGATTTTCGATATGCCTGAAAGTGTCGGCGGGCGGTTTTCGCTTTGGTCTGCCGCTTCGCTGAGCTGCATGATTGCACTCGGGCCGGATGTGTTTCGCCAGCTTTTGAGCGGCGCACGGGACATGGATCGCCATGTGCAGACGGCTGATATTGGTGACAATCTGCCCATGCTGCTGGCGCTTCTGGATTTCTGGAATGCATCCGTGCGCGAACAGGCCATGCGCGTGACGTTGGCCTATTCCAATCGGCTCCGATTGCTGCCGACCTATCTGCAGCAATTGGAGATGGAATCGAACGGCAAGACCGTGTCGCCTGAGGGGCAGATGCTAGAGCATGCAACTGTCCCAGCGATCTGGGGCGGGGAAGGATCGATTGGGCAGCATTCCTATCATCAGTGGCTGCATCAGGGCGCGCAATCTGTGCCCGCAGAGTTCATCATTGCGCTGGATAAAGGCGCTGAGCCTGAAGGGCAGACGGCGCTGGTTGCGCATGCATTGGCTCAGGCCGAGGTCTTGGCAAATGGCCGGACGCTTGAGCAGGTGAAGGCAGAAGAGCCCGGTCTATCTGATGCGATTGCAGCGCAGAAAGTTCACCCCGGCGGTCGGCCCTCAACCGTGCTTTCCTGCAACGATTTCAATGCAGAAGCGTTTGGAAGCTTGATCGCGCTTTATGAGCATCGCACCTATCTGGCGGGTGTGCTGTGGGGTGTAAATCCGTTTGACCAGTGGGGCGTGGAGCGCGGGAAGACGATGGCGCAGCGCCTGAAACCTGTTCTTACAGGCAGCGCTGAGGCTGAGGATCCAGTGACGGCAGGTCTCGTGGAACAGTTGCGTGGTGAGTGACACGAAACGGCTCCTGATCGTCTGGCATTCGCGTACTGGCGGATCGCAACAGATGGCTGAGGCCGCGTTTCAAAGTGCTCAAAGTGCGATGAAAAGTGGGTGTGAAGTGGTCCTCAAAGGGGCCTCAGAGTGCGCTGAAAGTGATGTTTTGGCGGCCGATGGGTACATTTTTGTCGGCCCGGAAAATTTGGCGGCGCTTTCCGGGGAAATGAAGGCGTTTTTGGATCGATGCTATTATCCGGTTTTGGGACAAATTGAGGGGCGGCCTTATGCGCATCTGGTCTGCGCTGGATCGGACGGAACGAACGCTGTTCGCCAACTGGCGCGCATTGTGACGGGGTGGCGGCTCAAGGCCGTTCAGGAGCCGCTCATCGTGAACACGGCGGCTCAGAGCGAAGAGGATATTCTCGCGGCTAAGGTTGTTGATGAGGCGGATCTGGAGAAGTGCCGAGAGATTGGGGCGGCGATGGTGGTTGGGTTAGCGATGGGCGTGTTTTAGCCGGGTCGCGCCCGGAGATAGACTTTCGAAAATGCGACTTCGAAGGTCCGCTTTCGGCGGCATTGCGGACATTAGGAGCTTTGTCAAAAAGCTTCTCCCATCTCAGCTAGAATCCATCTGAGTGCCTCAACATTGCCAAGTGCGTCATCGACTGGATTATGGGTATGAGCTGTCTTGCGATATTTCTTCCAAGCGGATGTGTTCAGCGGTTTGCCTCGGCGACCCGCGTCCATATCCCCTATACGTCGCGCGCTAAATCCAGCTGGATTTTCACCTAAAAAACGATGACAATAGTAATTCCAAAATTGCCAGTCGAAAGCGGGGTTATCTGACCAAATTGTCGGACGCTTGCTGCCAGCGATGTTAGTAAGCCATTTGACTGCCTTCGGAAACACGTCCTCCGACGATTGAAATGTATCTTGCTCCTCAAAGGAAATATCGCTGACAGCGCGAGCTGCCTCGATACCCGGATCGGGAATTATGGGTGCTACTTTACCCAAGAAAGTCTTTGTCGGGTCGTCAACATTCACAAGCCCGAAGGATATGAGATTAAACATAGCTGGACATGGGCCGTCAGCTTCCACGTCCAATACAAAGTGATTATGCCAGTTTGCCATGGTTCTACTATGGCCCCGTCCACGCGAATGCTATCGAAGAGCCGTGCTTCCATTTTAGATTTGTTTTACAGGGTTTTTTTGCCGCGTTTATGCCACACGGCTGAGCCTAAATTCAGAATTGAATAACTCTCGTAAGCGCAATAAACGACAAAGTAAAGAAATGGATAGGACGAAGGCAACTGACGGCTTCATCAACAGTCAGCTTCCTACTATTACCTAGCACGACTTCTAAGGCTTAGGCGGCACCTAACCAAAAAGCTGCCCCTGATGCGAAGGCCACTGCTATGGTCTGCTTCGCTTAAAATTGATCCCCCGGATCAATTTTCTGGCTATACCAGATCAGCTCCGCAGCATATCCCGGCTGACGATGACGCGCATGATTTCGTTTGTGCCTTCGAGAATCTGGTGGACGCGGAGGTCACGCACGATCTGCTCCACCCCATAGTCTGCGAGATAGCCGTAGCCGCCGTGGATTTGTAGGGCGTCATTGGCGACTTTGAAGCCTGTGTCTGTCACGAAGCGTTTTGCCATCGCGCACCATCTCGTGGCATCAGGCGCTTTGGCGTCAAGTTTTGCCGCAGCTTCATACAGCATAACGCGAGCAGCCTGCAATTCGGTTTCCATATCGGCGAGCTTGAACTGAATGGCCTGAAAATCAGCGATGGGCTTCCCGAACTGTTCGCGTTCCTTCGCATAGGCGAGGGCGAGGTCGAGCGCGCGTTGTGCCCCGCCGAGCGAGCAAGCCGCAATATTGAGGCGCCCGCCATCGAGGCCGGCCATTGCGAATTTGAAGCCGTGGCCCTCTTCGCCGATCCGATTGGCGACAGGCACACGCACCTCATCAAGGATGACCTGTTTTGTTGGCTGGCTATTCCAGCCCATTTTCTTCTCATTCGCACCGAAGGAGAGACCGGGCGTACCGAGCGGTACGATGAAGGTGGACACCCCTTTGGCGCCATCATCGCTGGTGCGTGCCATCAGGACGTAGATGTCAGATATGCCGGCACCTGAGATGAACTGCTTCGAGCCAGTGATGACATACTCATCGCCATCGCGACGTGCGCTGGTTTTCATGGCCGCTGCATCTGAGCCTGACCCCGGTTCGGTCAGGCAGTAGGACGCAATCAGCTCCATACTCGTCAGTTTCGGACACCACTCGGCGCGTTGTTCATCGCTGCCGAAGCGATCAATCATCCACGTCGCCATGTTGTGGATCGAGATGAAGGCTGCGGTTGAGACATCGCCATAAGAGAGCTGTTCAAAGATCAGCGCGGCATCGAGGCGGCCGAGCGCTGATCCACCGACATCATCGCCTGTGTAGATGCCTGCGAAGCCGAGCTCGGCACTGTCGCGGATGACATTGACGGGGAAATGTTTCGTCTCGTCCCATTCGGATGTGTGAGGCGCAAGACGGTCAGCGGCAAAGCGCTTTGCCATGTCTTGGATCATCACCTGTTCTTCGTTGAGCCGCGTTGTCATTGGCACTTGCCTCTAATTTCCTTTATGACCGCCTCATGTGCCACAGCGGAGCGCCTCGTCAATGCGCGATTTGCCAGAAGGATATGCCCTGAGCCTTGGGGACACGGATGACATTCCTGCGCTGATCGCTGTTGATAAGGCAGCGTCTGCTCTTTTTGCCCCGACAGGACTGGTTGAAGAAGAGGCGTTGGACGATCATGTCCCTGCAGATATTTTCGAGCAGGCCATGGCGGTTGGCGATGTGATCGCAGTATATAATCATCACGGTTGGCCGGTTGGGTTTGCGCTGTTCAGTGTGCGAGGGAACGGACTATACCTAGATCAGGTGAGTGTTCATCCGGATCATGGGAAACAGGGGCTTGGTCGGGCGCTTGTCTATGCTGTGATTGCCGAGGCTGAAGCCCGCCGGTTGAGCCATGTCAGTCTGTCAACGTTTCGGGACTTGCCGTGGAACGGACCTTTCTATGCGTCACTTGGATTCGAGGAAATGGACCGCTCTAAAATGGAACCCTACATGCTGGAGATTGAAGAGGCGCAGCGCGGCCATATGGACTTGTCGGCGCGGTGCTTTATGCGGCGCAAAGTGCGAAGCGCGCTGATGCGCCTTGTTATGCCTTGGAGAAAGTCTGAATGACGACACCGTTTCCGCAGCAATATCCCGCGACACGCCTGCGCCGTTTGAGGCAGGCGCCCTGGATCAAATCGCTCAGCGCCGAGCATGTGCTGACGCCGGCTGATCTGATCTGGTCTATGGTGGTGCATGATGGAGATGCGCCGCGCATTCCGGTCGATGCGATGCCGGGGGTTGAGCGGTTGAATGTGGCGGAGGCGGCAGCCGCAGCGAAGCGGGCTGAAAAGCTAGGCATTCCGGCGATTGCGATTTTCCCGCACATCGACCCGCGCTTTAAGGATGAAGAGGGCAGCGAGGGACTGAACCCGGATGGCCTGATCCCAACCTGTATCAAGGCGATGAAGGATGCTGCGCCGGGCGTTGGGATTATCTGTGACGTCGCGCTCGATCCTTTTACGAGCCACGGGCATGACGGCCTGATTGATGAGGCGGGCTATGTTCTGAACGATGAGACGACCAGCGTTCTGGTGGAGCAGGCACTTGTGCAGGCGGAGGCCGGGGCGGATGTCGTTGCGCCCTCTGACATGATGGATGGGCGCATCGGTGCGATCCGTGCAGCGCTGGAGGGCGACGGGTTCACCAACACGCTGATACTGTCTTATGCCGCGAAATATGCGAGCGGATTTTATGGGCCGTATCGCGAGGCGATTGGGTCGGCGTCGGCGCTGATCGGGGATAAGAAGACCTATCAACAGGACCCGGCGAATACCGATGAAGCGCTGCGCGAAGTGGCCATGGATATCGCTGAGGGTGCGGACATGGTGATGGTTAAACCGGGTCTGCCTTATCTCGATATCGTACGCCGTGTCAGCGAGACGTTTGCGATCCCAACGATCGCGTTTCAGGTCTCTGGCGAGTATGCAATGATCCAAGCGGCGGGCCAGAATGGCTGGATCGACGGCGAGCGCGTGATGATAGAAACGCTGCTAAGCTTTAAGCGCGCTGGGGCGTCTGGGATTATCACTTATTTTGCTGAAACAGCGGCCCAAAAGCTCGGTTAGACATGGATTTCTTCCCACACGCTTTTGACGGCGAAATTGTTCAGCACGATATCGGAAGCGATACGTATGCATATACGGTTGTTTGGCTGCCGGATGATTTGGTTTCAGTACTCGCGAGCACGATGCCAAAGCGACCCCGTATCGTCGGTGAAATTGATGCTATGCCCATAAGCGGAGCGCTGCATCCCGTTGGTGGGCGCTATTATATCCTACTCTCTAAAGCGAAGCTGAAGAAGCTGAGCAAGCAGCTCGGAGATGTGGTGCGGGTCGCGTTTAGGGTCGATGCTGTCGATCGCGTAGATGTGCCGGATGCGATCCGTGATGTGATCTCTATCGATGACGAGTTCCGTGAGCTGTGGGAGGCTCAAACGCCGGGCAAGCAGCGCTCATTCTCTCACATGGTGGCCAGCGCAAAGACCGAACCGACGCGACTGAAGAGGATTGATAAAGTCCGTCTGATCATGCTGGGCGAGATCGATATGCGGGGCAATCCGGTTTGATGAAGCTTGACGTCTAAACGTCAAAGCCGTCCAATCCTTCCAAAAACCGGGAGGATCGTATGAGCGAGATCAAGACCATTCTGAAAGGCCGCGCGTTTCTGGAGGGGCCGCGCTGGCGGGATGGGGCGCTCTGGCTGTCTGATATGCATGGACATGAAGTTTTACGGCTCAGCGAGGATGGCGTTTGCGAGACGGTGATGATCGTTGAGGGGCGGCCATCTGGGCTGGGTTGGTTACCGGATGGTGATATGCTGGTCGTGTCTATGACAGATCGGAAGCTGCTACGCCGGACGTCGACGGGTGAGGTTTCGGTTCATGCCGATCTGAGTGATCTGATCCCCAAGCGGATCAATGATATGGTCGTGGATGCTGAGGGGCGCGCCTATATTGGCAATTTCGGATTTGATTTTGAGGATGGGGAAGACCCCGTCACAACGGTGCTGGTGCGGGTTGATCCGGATTGTACTGCTCACCTGGTTGCTGATGATCTCGCCTTTCCGAACGGGATGGTGATTACACCGGACGGAAAGACCTTGATCGTGGGTGAGAGTTGGGGGCTCAAGCTCAGCGCGTTTGATATTGATGGCGCTGGCGGGCTGTCCAACCGACGTGAGTGGGCGGCGTTCGGCGATAGGCGCACACCGGATGGGATTTGCCTAGATGAGGCGGGTGGGGTCTGGATCGCCTCACCGGTCAGTAAGGAATTCCTGCGCGTGGAAGAGGGTGGTGAGATCACAGATGTCATCCCTGCCGGGCGTCAGGCGATTGCCTGCATGCTGGGCGGGGAGGATGGCAAAACGCTGTTTATGCTGAGCTCTGAATCCACCCATTATGAGCAATGTCGGGAGCTGATGAGCGCTGAGGTGAGCGTGACGCGTGTGGAGCATGCGCGCGCTGGTCGGCCTTAGCTTGATCAATTTATCGGAAGGCCTCACCGATATCCGCAGGCGTTATTCTGGCGGCCAGTCCACCAATCCCGAACCATTTCAAGGGGTTGAGCGGAAAGTATGATTTTACCTCCAAGGCCGAACCTTGGGTGACTGAGGTCAAGTCATAGGCGTCTGTCCTCGCCCAATCCATTTTGGCGTAGAGGAATTGCGCATCATCGCGCAGTTCGATGTCCAGCGTCTTCGTTTGCATAAGATTGCCGACTTTTTCGCCGTCGACATAAATGCCCATGGCTCTAGCTACGCCGTAATAACCTCTACTTCGCGTGAGTGTAATTGTTCGCACTTCTACACCTCAAATGTCTTATAATTCGCATGCATGTAGTCTAGGCCATCGCGAACGATTTCTTCGAGGACGTCCATGTCGATATCGGCGAGCTTGTTTACATAAAGACAGGCTTTTCCAAGCTTATGCTTGCCGAGGCGCGATAGCTTTTCCTGCATGTCCCCGAAGCGATAGCCTGGCATGACATAGAGCGATTGGCTCGCTTTTCGGGGGCTGAATCCGGTGAGCAGCATTTCCCCGCTATGGCCGCTGTCATACTCGTATTTGTAGCGTCCGTAGCCGATGAGAGACGGGCCCCACATAACCGGCTTGAGCCCTGTTATTCTGTCGAAGAAATCGAGTAGAACGAGACCGTCTTCGCGTCGTGTCTTATGGTCGACAGCCTCAACAAAAGCTCTGGGATCGACCTTTGTGGGTTTCGTTTTTGGTTCCGATTTAGCCATATCATATCCTCCCTGAGATGAGAAACTAACCGATGGAAACTTTCGCGCCTAGGTCGAGAACAATGATCAGCGCGACGCAGATCGCGAGGAAGATCACACTGAGCGCGAGGTTAATCGCGACGGCCCGATCCGCATCTTTTTTCTCAACCCATCCGCGGGGCCGGATATCGCGCAGGCGGAACACCATCAGGGCGGCAAAGATCAAACTGGCGACATTGAGGGCCAGCAGCAGTGCCGCGCGTGAGGCAAGTGCCCATTCTCCGCTTCCGAGGAACAGGCCCACAGCTGCACCAGGTGGCAGGAGCGCAGCGGCAACCATGACGCCAACCAGCGCAGAGGATTGTCCTTTTGCCATCGATAGAGCGGCCGCACATCCAGCGGCAATCGCGAGCGCCATTCCGTCCAGGCGGACCTCTGCGCGTGACATGAGTTCACGGCTGTCGAAGTCGACCGGAATGATAAATGAGATCGCGATTGAGGCGGCCAGAGCGAGCGCAACCCCGACGGCTAAGGTTTTGCTGGAGCCAAATAAAAGTTCACGGTCGCCCAGCGCCGCCCCGAACGAGAAACCGAGGATCGGGCCGAGCAATGGCGCGATCACCATCGCACCGATGACGCCTGCTGCGCTATTGGCGTTTAGACCTGCAGCAGCGACAATCGTCGATAACAGAACCATGATCAGGAAATCGCGATCCAGCTTCGCGCCGCTGGCGACGTCTGTATAGATTTCTTCGCGCAGAGCTTGTTTTCGGCGTTTACGGCGCGTGTCCTCGTCTTCCTTGTCTTCGGTCAGTCTCGGTGCGGTCGCTTCAATCGCGTGCAGACTGACCCGCCAATCGCGCTCGTCTTCCAGTGTCGTCTGGATATTATCCATCAGCGCCTGACCTGTGCCATCGCGCAGAAAGACACTGATCAGTTTGCGGTCCTGTTGTTCAAGCGGGACGACATAGTAATCGATCGGTTCTGCAGCTTTGACGGCACGGATGACAGTATCGAGCGGTTCAGAGTCCCGCATGTGAATGTCGAGGCGGCGCATGGGCTAGTTGTCTCTCCCAGTTTTCTTGTGCCGGGGGTCGAGGAACCTCGGCTGAACGTTTCTCACCGTAATCACGATGACGCGAATAGCAAACGCTACACCGCTGCCAATCACTATCCTATAGGCATCCGACAAACCCAAAGTGACAATACCCCAATAGATTAGGCATTGGGGCCGATGATTTCCTTGACATGAAGGAAACGATATTTGAGGGATTGTGCTCGGTCGCAAGAATTAGAAAGGCAGAGCAACATGTTTTTCAGGGTATTATTGATATCGGTCGCTTTCTTGATTTCAGCTCAAGCACAAGCGGAAGACAAAAAGCTGATAGGCTCTTATTGTGACAAGTCGATGGGGCCTGCCATTGGATATTTTTTATATGATTTCTATCAGGATGCTGCAGGCAACTATTACCTCGCAGAGCAAAAAAACAAAGATGGCAAAAGGGGCCCGGCTAACGCTGCTAGATTAGACGTTACTGACCAAAATATCCTCAGGTCAGATGACTATTTCGAGACCAGCTATGACTTTAATTCCGCAGACGGAAACGTGAGACGATACTTCGCTCGCGATGCTAATCCATTAAAGCAAATTCTTTACAAAGTAGATTCAAGCACGCGCTATAAGGACTGCTTCGGTTGGGACTAAGCACGAACAGCTTTCGTACACTTAAGAGGCGTTATGTTTTCGACTTGCGGCCGATGCGCGCCAGCAGGCTGGACGTGTCCCACCGGCTACCGCCCATCGCCTGAATGTCCGCATAGTACTGATCGACCATTGCGGTTAGCGGCAGGCTTGCGCCGTTTTCGCGAGCGGTATCAAGCGCAATGCGGAGGTCTTTCCGCATCCAGTCCACAGCGAAACCGTGTTCGTAATGGTCATCGCGCATGGTTTCCCAGCGATTTTCCATTTGCCAGCTTTGGGCCGCACCGCCGCTAATCGCTTCGATGACCTTGGCAATGTCGAGGCCGGCTTCATGGGCAAAGTGCATACCTTCGGCGAGGCCCTGGACGATGCCTGCGATGCAGATCTGATTGACGGATTTTGCGAGCTGGCCTGCGCCGCTTTCACCGATCAGGGTCATGCGCTTGCCATAGGCTTTCATGATCGGCTCGGCCTGTTTGAACGCTTTTGCTTCTCCGCCACACATGATGGTGAGTTGGCCTTTTTCAGCGCCGGCCTGACCACCTGAGATGGGTGCGTCAAGGAAGAGGGCACCTTTGGCACCGGCACGTTTGGCCAGATCGCGGGCGAGGCCGGCGCTGGCAGTCGTATGATCGACGATGACCATGCCGCCGCCAATGCTGGGCTCAATCGCATCGTAGACGGCCTGCACATCGGGATCGTCGCCGAGGCAAAGAAAGACGTACTCAACCCCGAACACAGCGTCAGCGGGTGTATCAGCAGCTTCGCCTTGATACTCTTCCATCCAGGTTTTCGATTTCGCGGATGTCCGGTTCCAGACGCGGACGCTATGCCCCGCACGGAGGAGATGACCGGCCATAGGATAGCCCATAACTCCAAGGCCCAAAAATGCTGTGCGTGCCATATCCTAGCTCCTGATTCTTTGCGGAATTTGCGTCGAATTTGAAACAAATCCTCGGCCGATATTCCAGCTGATTTTCACCCTGATGCCCTAAAGAAGGCATCACGGCCAGAAGGGTCGACAGGGAAAGTGAATGACGTATGCAGCCACAACCCGGCGCAAAGCGGGCAGAAGGCCCGTTGCGCTCCCCCGCAAAACGGGGACGTGGAAGCTTGCTTATGCGGATTTCCTGACGGCGCTTTGCGCGTTTTTCCTGATCATGTGGATTGTGAACGGCATTTCTGAAGAGGACCGTGCAGCCCTCGCCGAACAGTTCGGAAAAGAAGCGGTTGTCGCACTAGTTGATACTCGCGCTCAGGACTTAGCCGCGGTTCTGCGCGCTGATCCCTTTTTGGCGCAATATGATGGCAGTGTCAGAATTACGAATACGGGCTTACAGGTGCGCATCGACCTCACAGACATGGAACGCGCGCCTCTATTTGAGATCGGAGAAGGGCGGCTGAATGCGCGCGGCGAAGCTTTGGTCACGCTTGCCGGAACCGCGCTTAAAGCTCTGGAATTGCCTGTCACACTTGAAGGGCATACCGACTCTTATCCCAGTGAAACGCCCGGCTATTCGAATTGGGAGCTGTCAGCAGACCGGGCAAATTCAGCGCGACGCTTGTTGATTGAAGGTGGTGTTTCGCCTGATCGTATTCGGGCGGTGACAGGTCTCGCAGCGACACG
The DNA here is from genome assembly GCA_038630445.1 of Pseudomonadota bacterium. Taxonomy (GTDB): domain Bacteria; phylum Pseudomonadota; class Alphaproteobacteria; order Caulobacterales; family Hyphomonadaceae; genus Henriciella. Next base: position 11,754 of record JBCBCO010000028.1, read on the forward strand.
GCCGCTGATAATCGAAAACCCCTACTTGCCAGCCAATCGGCGTATCTCCATAACACTGACATTCGCACCGGCGCAGTGAGGATTTGCGCGCCACTGAAAAGGGACGCGTGACGCTGTATGAGTGCTGACCTGCTAATGCATTGGCCGATGTGGGCGAGCATGGCCGTCGTCGTGGCAGCGATCGTGTTTTATATGCTCGATAAATGGTCGATGGAGGTTGTCTCTCTTGGGATCATTACTGGCCTTGTCCTTCTCTTTGCCATTCCGGGGGCTGTCGGGATTGATGGTCAGGCGATTAACCCCGTTGATCTGTTCTCGGGTTTTGCCAATCCGGCTTTGATCACGATTATGGCGCTTCTTGTTGTGGGGCAGGGCCTGTTCCAGACAGGCGCTCTGGAAGGACCAACCAAAGCGCTCGTGCGCTCCTATGATGAGCGGCCCCGTGTGACCCTCATCATGGCGTTTGCGGCTGTCTTTGTGACCAGCGCGTTCACGAACAATACGCCGGTCGTCATCATGTTCCTGCCGATCATGTCAGCCATGGCGGCGCGCATGGGAGCGTCGACATCGCGCCTGATGATCCCGTTGAGTTTCGTCTCGATTCTGGCCGGTATGACGACTTTGATCGGAACCAGTACAAACCTGCTTGCAGCGGACGCTTATGAACGTATTGAAGGCGTACCGCTCGGCTTCTTCGCACAAACGGAAATGGGACTTATCCTGGCCGGGATCGGTTTAATTTACATTTTGATTGCTGCGCCGATCCTGCTGCCTGATCGCGCTGGTTTTGCTGAAAGTCTTGCGGTTTCAGGCAAGCAGTTCGTCGCCCAGTTTGAAGTCACGCCCGGTCATTTCCTGGATGGAAAAGCTGCGGTCGCCGGTATGTTTCCAGACCTGCGGGATATGACCGTGCGAATGATCCAGCGTGACGAGAAAGCAATCCTGCCGCCGTATGATGACATTACGCTAAAGCCCGGAGACCTCGTCATTGTCGCGGCTACCCGTCAGGCGCTCACTGATCTTCTCGCCGGGAAACCGGGGATGCTGAAGGATATCTGGCAGGATGGGATCGGCGAAGATGAAGACGGCGGTGATGGACAGTTAGGGCTTGTCGAAGCTGTGATTGCGCCTGGCTCGCGTATGGCAGGGCGAACGGTTGAAATGCTCGGGTTTAGGCGCCTTACGAATGCAGTGACGCTTGGTATTCAACGGCGCTCGCGCATGATCCGCTCCAAACTGGCTGAAATCAGGTTGGAAGCCGGTGATACGCTATTGCTATGCGGACCTGTGACAGCGTTCAGGAACCTGCGCACAAATCGTGACATTATCCTGCTTGAGTGGTCGCAGACTGAATTACCCACCACGCGCAAGGCGCAGATTGCAAGATTTATAACGCTTGCAATGGTCGGAGTGGCTGCTTTGGATGTCGTAAACATTACAATTGCTTCCATCGTGGCGGCGACAGCAATGATTTTCCTTCAGTGCTTGAATTCGCGGCAGGCCAGTCGTGCTTTGGATCTTCGAATCTATCTGGTGATTGCGTCCGCGCTCGCCATGGGAACGGCCCTTGAGCTTACAGGTGCGGCGGATCTGATCGCGAATATCGTTGTCGCACTGGCATCGCCTTATGGAGCGCTTGCTGTTGCGTCAGCGATTTTCCTCGCGGTTGCGATTATGACGAATATTTTGAGCAATGCCGCAACTGCGGTCCTGTTCGCTCCAATTGCGCTCAGTGCAGCGGATCAACTTGGCGCGGAGCCTTTGCCTTTCCTTTTGGCAGTGATCTACGCCGCGAATTGTGCTTTTGCGACGCCGATTGCATACCAGACAAATATGCTCGTTATGGCTCCCGGGCATTATCGTTTTGGCGATTTTGTCAGGTTTGGAGCGCCCCTCGTTATCCTCATGTGGGCGACCTTTACCATCGTTGCCCCTTGGCGACTGGGCTTGTAGCTGTAACAGTGTCGACATGAAGCTTGATGAGTCGCTCTTCAATATTCCCGGGGTCAAAAGAGACCTGCGGTTTTACGTGACTGGGCCCAGCCCGTGTCCGTACCTGCCGGGTCGGGTTGAGCGCAAAGGATTCACTCATCTTGCGCCCGACGGCTCTGACGAATTGCACGATAAACTCAGCCAGGCCGGGTTCCGTCGTAGCCAGAGCGTTGCCTATCGTCCGGCATGCCCGACCTGTAATGCGTGTCGCTCCGTACGTGTCGATGCGGGCCGCTTTCGCGCCAGTAAAAACCAGAAGCGTGTCCTGCGCACCAATCAGGATCTTGTGCGCTCGCCCGTTCAGGCGCGGGCCACTCGCGAACAGTTCAGATTGCTAAAATCCTATCTCGGCTCACGCCACGAAGGCGGAGGCATGTCCGACATGGGCTTCCGCGACTATGTCGCCATGGTCAATGATAGCCCGGTTCAGAGCCTATTGTTCGAATACCGTCTGGGCGAAGACGATCATGCGCCGTTGATGGCCGTGTCGCTGACCGATGTAATGCGCGATGGATTTTCGATGGTCTATACGTTCTTCGACCCGCGCCAGCGCCGCCGTAGTTTGGGAACGTATCTGATCCTCGATCACATCCTGCACGCGGCTGAGCGCAGCCTGCCCCATGTCTATCTCGGCTATTGGATCAGGGGCAGCGAGAAGATGGACTATAAGCGCCGTTTCTCGCCGCTTGAAGTTTTGGAAGCCGGGCGTTGGCGCGAGCTTGAAGATAACGAATAGACTATCAGAATAAATGGGAGAGGCGCATGATTGACCGTCGAAAACTTCTTGGCGCGGCAGCTCTTGGTGTATCAGGTGTGGCCGCAACGGCGTGTGGTCAGTCTGCCACTGAAGGTGGACCAAGCGCCCCCGCTGTGCGTCGTCGCAAGACACGCCTAAAGATGACAACGACATGGCCCCGCGACCTTCCGGGCCTTGGCATGGCTGCGACCCGTGTTGCCGAGCGGATTGGTGAACTGTCGGACGGCAATATGGAGGTTGAGGTCTATTCAGCCGGTGAACTGGTTCCTGCTTTTGAAGCCTTTGATGCCGTCGCATCCGGCAATGCAGACATGTATCACGGGGCTGAATATTACTGGCAGTCCAAGTCCAAGGCGTTCAACTTCTTTACCGCTGTCCCGATGGGGATGACGGCGGCCGAGATCATGGGCTGGATTGATTTCGGGGGCGGTCAGGCACTTTGGGAAGAGCTGTCAGGTCAGTATGGCATCATTGCGTTCCAAGGGGCCAATACAGGCCATCAAATGGGCGGTTGGTTCAAGCGTGAAGTAAACAGCCTTGACGATTTTCGCGGGCTGAAAATGCGCATTCCGGGCCTTGGTGGCGATGTGATCCGGGCCTTAGGCGGGGCGGCGGAAGCGCTCGCGGGCAATGAGATTTATCAAGCGCTACAAACGGGCCGGATCGATGCAACCGAATGGGTCGGACCTTGGAATGATTATTTCCTAGGCTTCCATCGTGAGGCGAAGTTCCACTATGGACCGGGCTTCCATGAACCGGGCAGTGCGCTGGCCGTTGGTATAAATCGTAGCAAGTGGGACAGCCTGACGCCAACCGAGCAGGCGATTATTCGCAGCGCCTGTAATGAAGTGAACCATTATTCCGTTGGTGAATTCGCCTATCAAAATGGCGTGCATCTCGAAAAGCTCGTCAATGAAGAGGGCGTGCAGTTGCGGCAGTTCCCGGATGACGTGATGGCGCGTGTGCAGGAAATTTCCGCTGATATTCGCAGCGACGCGGGTTCCGGCGGTGATCTGGAACGCCGAATCTATGAGAGCTTTGAAGACGCTCTGAAAAAGATGCGCGGCTGGGCCAATATCTCCGAAGGCCCGTACCTCGCCGCGCGTGAGCTTTAGGACACGTATTAGAACTGACAGACAAGTCCTTGAGACGGTGGGATTTTTCCGTCCAGAGTGTCTGTCCAGGCTTTCGCAATCGCCGCATCCCCTTTGACAAGCTTCGGGGTCACGAAGGATTTTGAGGTCGGATAGAACGCGGCGAGATCGCGTCCAACCATTTGATCTAGTTCTCCGGGAGCGAGCGATTTCGCGCGGTTCGCAGCATAGTCCGGTACGAAGAAAAATTCCGGTGTTGGCCCCCTGCTGGGCGGTTGCATCGTGCGTTCTGCTTCCCAATCGGTTACGCCGATAATCAGGCTGCGTTTCAGGTCTTCGCCGAGCGTTTGATGCACGGTTTCTGTCAGGCTCGGGCGGCCGGTAAAGTCTACATAGGCCACATTTGTGCCGGTGACTTTGGTGACGTCATCGTAAGTGAGGACCTCATCATAAAGCCCTGTCGCTTCAGTGAAGGCCTTATTGCCGGGCGAGGTCAGACCGATGGTTTTCATGGTCGTGCGTGCCTTGACGCTATGGGCGTTTGCCATGGCCGTTTTTGACGACGCGGATGAGATCACGACGGTGTCGAGATCAACGCCTTGCATCAGAGAGTCACAGATCATCCACCCTGTAAGATATAGCGGGCGAAAGAGCATCTGCTGGTTCTCAAATTCCGCGCTGTAGGACGGGTCAGCGCTTGTACGCATGTAACGATTATAGATGGGGGATAAGGGCGCGCGGTGGGCGGCAATGTCGGAGAACCCGTCAGGGCTGATCCTACCGGCTTCAATGTCAAAACTGTCTGCGATCGGAAGATAGCCGTAGACGCGTTCACCCACTAAAACACCCTCAGCATTGGACTGCGTGACCGTCGCAAAGCCCCAGACCGGTACCCGCCCGCTCGTGTCCTCACCGGTTGGGTAGAAGCCCCAATAGTTCATGGGTGGTCCACCGAAGGCGGCATAAGTGACATTGTTGGCCGTGAGCGCGAAAGCCTCGACTTTCATGCGGACATGACCGTCGGCGAGATCGCTTTCAGGGACAGTCTGCCAATCCGTGCTGCGAAGGTTTCCCTTGTTAATCCAATGCTGTAGCGCCATAGCTGAACCTCCCGTTTTATCTTCTCCCAGATTGACCGGATGACGCAGGAAAGGCAAGCGGTGAGCGACGCGATTGTTCAAATTCAGAGTGCAGAAGGCGGCCATGTCTGGGCATTGGGCGGATCGGTTTGCGCGTTTTTGGGGCGTGAGGCGGCTATCGTGGAACCCGATAAACCGCGTGCGCATGGGCTGATGGATGATGGCGAGGCGTTCGTGTTTCCTGACGGGTTTGCTGAACGTGTGCGTGGGATTGGCGCAAATATGTGGGCTGTCGACGGTGGTGAGCGCATCTGTTTTCCCCTGCCGCGTTGGATTGAAGACGTCCTGACATGGGGCGGGTGCTGGAGCGGGGAGTTTCAGCCGGAGCGCCGCGAGCTTGGGCGGGGCGTCGAGGTGGTGAGCCGGTCAGGGAATCGGATTGCGCCGGATGCGTTTCCCGGTCTTCTTATCGGTGCGGCGGGTTTTGGTGAGGATACGGGAGAGGTCATCGGCGTGCATCTCGCGGCGCTGGCAGATTTTGATTTGGCAGTGCGCCGTGGGCGAGAGGGCGACTATGCTCTGGAGGCTGAGGGGCCGGATGGCGGGAAGACGCCAACGCTCTATGTGGCCTACTCGGATCGCGGTTTGAATGGCCTGCGCGTTGCGTTTCAGGATGCATATCGAGTGCAGTTTTCCGAAACGTACAAGCATCATCGACCCGTTCAGCTGAACACTTGGGAGGGGGTTTATTTCGACCATGATGTTGACCGCCTAAATGATATGGCACGAGCCGGTGCAGCGCTGGGTACGGAACATTTTGTGCTGGATGATGGCTGGTTTGGGCGGCGCAGCGATGACACTCGCGGGCTTGGTGATTGGACACCGCGGGCGGATGTTTATCCAGACGGTCTAAGGCCGCTGATTGATGCGGTTGAGGCGACAGAGATGACGTTCGGGCTTTGGATAGAGCCGGAAATGGTGAATCGCGATAGCGCGCTGTTTGAAAAACATCCCGATTGGATTTTGGGGGATGTCGATCAGCCCGTGGGGCGGGGGCAGTATGGGCTGGATCTGACAATTCCTGAGTGTTGGGAATATGCCTACAGTGCTGCGATGGGCGCGTTGGACGGACTTCGTGTCGAAAGCCTAAAATGGGACTGTAACCGCGACCTAATTGGCGCATCGCCGAAAATCGCTCAATACGCGCATGATTTAATGGCCGACATCAATATTTTGGGTTACCCTTCGCTGCCCATTGAGGCCTGTGCCTCTGGTGGGGGGCGTATGAGTTGGGGATATGCCGATGTTGCCTATCGATACTGGCTTTCCGACGCGCATGATCCGGATATCAAGCTGCCTATGGTGCGGGAAGCGAGTCTGTTCTTTCCAGGATTGGTGCTTGGCACGCATGTGGGTGGTGCGTTCAGCCATCTGACAGGGCGTAGATTTCCAATAGAGACGCGAGCGGTTGCGGCAATGCTCTGCCATATAGGTCTGGAGCTTGATCCGACTGGGTTGAACGAGCGAGAAGCAAAGGTCTTAAGCGAAGCGATTTCTGTTTGGAAAGCCAATCGTGACTGGATGCAGGACGGCCATTTGCTTGCGCTGCCGCATCCTGATCCCGGACTGACCGCGCTAGGCGTTTTTAGCGCGGATCGAACGCGCGCTTTGGTCGTGGCGCTGCAGTGCAATACACCGCGTGATGCTGTCCCAGCACCGCTGCGCATCCCTCACATGACGGGTGAAGTTAGTGTAAAAACAGTCTGTCTTGATCCTCAATTAAAGCGCTTTGCGAAAGCGCAACCGGATTGGTTGGAAACAGGCCTAGCTATGGATGCAGAAAGTCTGCGAGCTATTGGCTTACAGCTTCCTATTCTGCAGGCTGGGCGAAGCCTCGCGATTGACATCAGCCCAACTGATCCTGATACGAAATCCTAGCGTTTAAAGAGGTCCGCTCGCCAATGTCAGAAGTTCAATGCGTTGCGCCGACGGGGTGTTTGTTGGGCGAGGGGCCATTGTGGAGTCCGTCTGAGGGCTTTCTTTGGTGGGTGGATATCAAGCGGGCAAAGCTGCACCGCTATAATCCGGAAACAGGCAATACACGGCGCTACGATCTGCCGATCCATGCCAGCGGGCTGGCGCTGTATCAGGGGCAGCTTTTGATGATCGGGGATCGTGAAGCGGGACTCTATGATCCCAGCACTGAAGGCTATGAGCGGCTTTTGACCCTTTCTGATGAGCCGGAGGGCAACCGGACAAATGATGCTGGGATCGCGCCGGATGGCAGCCTCTGGTTCGGGACAATGGACGATTCGGAACAGGAGGTGTGTGGGCAGTATTATCGCCTTGCAGCGCCCGGTACGTTGGAGCCAATGCGGTTTGATCCGGTTCTGGTGACCAACACGTTTCAGTTCTCCCCAGATGGGAAGACGTTCTACACGTGTGACAGTGCCGGTCAGGAGATTTTCGCGTTCGACCATGACTTGGAAACGGGCGTTCTGACGGAGCGCCGTGTCTTTGCCGATACGCTGACAGCGGGCTGTTATCCTGACGGGTCGGCCATGGATGTAGAGGGCTATCTCTGGAATGCACAATGGGCGGGCTCGCGTGTCGTGCGGTATGCGCCCGATGGCCGGATTGATCGCATTGTTGAGATGCCCGTTTCGCGGCCGACGAGTTTGGCCTTTGGCGGACCGGATTTGAAAACGCTTTACATAACGAGCGCGCGGATCGGCCTCTCGAATGCAGCGCTGGACCGTCAGCCGCTCGCTGGGTGTCTGTTTGCGCTGGAGGTGGAGACGCCGGGCCTCAGCGTGCCGGAATGGGGCCAAGCGCGATCATGAA
>JBCBCO010000029.1:0-19148 GCA_038630445.1 Pseudomonadota bacterium
GCGCTCAAGATCGATGGCGATTTTGCCTGCGGTATTCAGTTGATCGCGCAGCGTCCGAAACTCTTCGAGAGGCACCGCCGACATGAATTCCGGACCATTCCCATCCGCAAACCGCTTCCAGACGGCGCGGTAGGCAATCTTTCCATCTCGTTTAATGACTTCAAGATCGACCGGGAAACGGTTCTCAGATTTCTGGGCATTATAGATGTCCATAAATTCGGATCTGTGCCCGAAGACCCGGCGCGGGGCCCCTCGAACCTCCTGGACGCCACGATCTTTTGACCAAAGGCTCGCAAAATGAAGTTCGCCATCTATCCGGACCGTTTCGAAATCGAGGATGATATATCCATTGTTCTTTTGGGCCTCGTGGAGGGTATTGAACTCGCTCAGTGTTCTAGGTCTCCTGAACGGATTTCTAGCCGTTCCCTTTTCCCAAAGGCCGATGAAGTAGGGATCGCCGTCACGTTTGACGATTTCAAAATCGACGAGTTGAAGGCCTTCCTCGTCCTGCAGCTTCTGCTTCAGGCCTCTAAACGCAGCCAAGCCAACTGGATTGGTTATACGTTGCTCCTTGGACCCTTCAGCAAGTAGACCACGTACTCGAAGTGTCGCCCGGTAGGCTGCTGTCTCAGCGGCTTTCCGATCCAGCTCGTCTTGAATTTGTGACGGATCTATTGAACTTGCACTCGTTGTCGCGCTCGTCGTCGCATAATTTCGTTTGTAATCCGGATCACCGACACAGTGCACGAAAAGCGGGTGGCTTACGCTGCGGCTATAGGGGATCGTGTCACGAAAGCCCAAGCCATTTTTTTGGCAGTTATAGGACATACGCGTTTCGTAAGCCGGCCGATACTGGTACCAGAAGCCTTCTCTGAGCAATTTCAGGACAGGCTTGCCCTCGACCTTGCGCGTTTGAATCACCTGATTACAGGCGGTAAACGGTGTATGCGCAGTTGAGTTGTCAGGATCGACAGGCACGTAGCCGGGTAGGAGAAACGTCTTTCTCGAGAGATCTGTATCGGGAGAAGACGTTGTTGTTTCGAAAACTTCAAGATCATTCCCATCCTGGTCACGAAACCTAAAGCCAAAGCCCGACCGAGTGTGATTTCGTCCGCAATCGGCATTGTAGTCGACACTAAAAGAAATATTCTGATCAGGACCATAGGCTGAGTAAACCCCATCTTCATGGATCACTTCAATGACAGGAGCATTATCAGCCCCGCCAATTGGGACATTGAATATATGACCGTCAACATTAACGCCGCTCTTCACCGGGTAAGGCCCAGCCACTAGTTCTGTATCAGCCATACTGGTTTGGCCAAGGCCGCTGGCCACAAACATCAATCCAAGAATAGACCCGAAACATCCTCGCATATTTTACTCCCTCAATAGACCGTACAGAGCCTAATCTTGTCTTGGCTCTGTCCGCGAATTCTTCCCCCAACTCAGGGTCGTATAGCACAAGATAGCAGGTTTCGCAGACATTCTTGGATATTGTCAGAAGGATTCGTAAAATTCGAAAGCGATAGATAAGCGTTTTATAGCGCTAGATCGGTGCCGCAAAAACGATCTGCTCTGAAAGACATTACATTTAGCCCGCGCCGAACGCTCAGGTACAGATAAGCAAGTGCCCTATTTCTCAGAAGCGCTCAAGAAGAAGCTCTCAATGCAATAATAGCGGGCTGGGCGGATGGTAAATTCAGGCTCGCCGCTGCCGCGCCGCCATCGTGGATTCCGTCTTTTGTCACCAATTTCATATTCCGAGAGCCATATCCTTATTGGCGCGCCTAGGTTATCTTTAACGAAGTCGAACGCTGGAGATTCCGACGAGTCATCCAAAATCTCGCCTGTTTCAAGATTGCAAAAACGGGCGGTTGTATCGTCATCATTGATTGTGTTGCGAAACCCAACAACCAAGCGGTTTGGATGTGTAGAAGACCATCTAAATTCTTGGATCGTCGCACCAAACATAATCCCTCTTCCGGTATCTCGGACCTCACCTTCTTTAATCGTGGGTGGTTCAGGCGGTGTCTTATCTTCGCCTCCTGCCATTGTTCCAGGAGACGTTCTCAGAACACTTATGGCCGGGCTTTCCTCGATCACGACAACTTGGCGACCCGCCATTGGATTGAACTCCAAAAGGCCTGCCTCAGGCGCCTGAGGAGGTTCGCCAAGCTGTGGCTCATCTTGTTCAAGAAAGGATCGGGTTGAGGGTGACGCACGTTTCACAAATGGCGTAGAAGGCGTCATCACACGCTTTTCTTGCACCTCTGTCTTGTCTTGAGCCGAGGCCAGCACTAGCATCCCACAGCCCACCGACATGGCGATCAAAACCAAAATTTGCGTCAACAGCTTCATCATCGTCTCTCCCTCATTATGGGTATGATAGGTCTCGTCCAAAATCGAGTAAAGATCAAAACAATAAGACCATAAATCAGGGGATTATGCTCTTTTCACTCTCCATTCATCTCTTGTGAGCCAGTGTCATGAGGCATTCAGGGGGAGAGGCCTAACCTCCTTAGAAAAGGGCTGAAAATGAATTTGAAACTTGGAGCGGCAGCCGCCGCGCTATCCGTTGTAACACTCGCAGGTTGTGTGCATGTCAGTGATGACGGGCTGAGCGATCTGGAAGAGATTTCGATCAACACGGAAACGGCACTTCGCGTCTGCGGCGGGCCGGGGACGGTGGCCGAGGTCAGTGAAGAAGGCTTTACCTGCAAGGACGACTAGATCCTATTTACAGGTTTCAGCGCTGCCCATGTCGAAGTGAAAATGATCGGCATGGGCAGCGTTGTAATCCGGGCCGAGCGTGACCGAAAATAGACGGCACGCGCCCTTATGAACTTTGCGCAGATAGTCGCCTCGCGCGCTATCCTCTCGCCAATGATCCACGACGCTAATCTGGCGGCCATCCTCCAGAATAAAGCCTGAAATATCGATGGCGTTGGCATAGCTGTGCTGGCTGCGCGTGCGTGTCCCTGCAATGTTGCGGCAGGAAAAGCTGCCAAAGGTCTGTATCTGGCGCAGCGGGCTATCGAACAGCTCTTCAGCCAGTGGCCGTGCGATCTGGGCCTCCCAGATATAGAGCGCTGCGATCTGATGACAGGTCATGCGCAGAGGCGCAGCACCATAGGGCGTCAGAGATCGCTTCAAGGTGAGCGTCTCATCCAGACTGCAACGCCCACCGGGATCATCAGGCGCCATAACGGCAACCTCAACACCTGCCCGTTCCAACGCCGCTTTGCAGATATCTGAATCATGTTTCAGATCGGTCAGCTTGTTATAGGTCGCCATACCGATTGGATCCGTTAGATTCAGCGGCTTGAACGGATTATGCTGGGTCGGGACGTAACGGTAAAAGCCGTAGCAGATCGCAGCAATGAACAGCGTCATCGCGATCAGAACGCCAAATTCCTTGATCTGGTACAGCATGCGCTTTCTTGCTGACTGTTCGTGCCTCTTCGCGAAGCGTTAACCAAAAGCCGTTTTCTGTTAACTTAAGCAATACAGTGGCGATTCTCCGCCGCGAATGAAATGGGCGAATGACATGTCTGACCTGATCGATGAACCGGAAGACGACCGGATTATCAATGAGCCGCTGAGCGAGGCACTGACCAAGCGCTATCTCTCCTATGCGCTCTCGACAATTACGGCACGCGCCCTGCCCGATGTGCGCGATGGTCTGAAACCGGTCCAGCGCCGCATCCTATATGGAATGCGTGAGTTAAAGCTCAATCCGGATGGCGGTTATCGGAAGTGTGCGAAAATTGTTGGCGATGTGATGGGTAATTATCACCCACATGGCGACGCCTCGATCTATGATGCAATGGTGCGTCTCGCGCAGGATTTCTCCGTTCGTGTTCCTCTGGTCGATGGCCAAGGAAACTTTGGCAATGTTGATGGGGATAATCCCGCGGCTTACCGATACACCGAAGCGCGCATGACAGAGGCTGCAAAGCTCTTACTGGCGGGATTGGACGAAGACGCTGTCGATTTCAAGGATAACTACTCGGAGACGGACCGCGAGCCGGTCGTATTGCCTGCGGGGTTCCCAAACCTTCTCGCGAATGGCGCAACCGGCATCGCCGTCGGCATGGCGACGAGCATCCCACCGCATAATGTCGCCGAGGTCATTGATGCCGCGGTCGCCCTCATCGAGCGGCGCTCCACCACCACTGAAGAACTTTTGCAAATTATGCCAGGCCCGGACTTTCCAACCGGCGGCGTGATCGTTGAAGATAAAGAGTCGATCCTGAAGGCCTATGAGACCGGGCGCGGTGCGTTCCGCATGCGGGCAAAGTGGCAGGTTGAAGATCTTGGCCGCGGCCAGTGGCAGATCGTTGTCACCGAAATCCCGTACCAAGTCCAGAAAGGCAATCTGATCGAAAAGATCGCCGGTCTTATCGAGGCCAAGAAAGCGCCCCTGCTCGATGATGTACGCGATGAGAGTGCTGAGGATATTCGTCTGATCCTTGAGCCGCGCGCGAAAACGGTTGAGCCTGAAGTTCTTATGGAGAGCCTGTTCAAGGTCTGCGATCTCGAAACGCGGTTCAGTCTGAACATGAATGTTCTGCACAAGGGCGCACCACAGGTTATGGGCCTGCGTGACGTCCTGAAAGCCTATCTCGACCATCGCCGTGAAGTCGTGGTGCGCCGCTCGCAGTTCCGCCTTGATAAGATAGAAAAGCGCCTGCACTTGCTGGACGGTTATCTGATCGCGTTCCTCAATATTGACGAAGTGATCCGCATCATCCGCGAAGAGGATGAACCGAAAGAGGTCATGATGGCCCGTTTCGGGATTACCGAGATTCAAGCCGAAGCCATCCTCAATCTACGCTTGCGGGCCCTGCGAAAACTTGAAGAGTTCGAAATCCGCAAAGAGCACGAAAAGCTCTCTGAAGAACGCAGTGAAATTATCGCTCTGCTCGGCTCAGAAGCGCGCCAGTGGACCAAAGTGAAGAAAGAGCTGCGTGAGGCACGCAAGGTCTTCGATCCGGAAACCGAACTCGGTCGCCGTCGCGCTGCGTTCGAAGATGCCCCTGTCATCGACATTGATGCTGCGCTTGAAGCCTCCATGCCGAAAGAGCCGATCACCGTGGTCCTGTCCAAGAAAGGCTGGATCAGGGGCATGAAAGGCCACGGCCTCGATATGGCTGGCGCGAAGTTCAAGGACGGCGACAGCCTCGCCTTCCACGAAGAGGTCTACACCACGGATAAATTGATCTTGATGGCAAGTGATGGTCGCGCCTTTACGCTGACCTGCGATAAGCTGCCGGGCGGACGTGGGCATGGCGAGCCGATCCGCATTTCAATTGATCTGGAAGACAGCGTCGACATTGTCGGCCTGTTCAAGCTCGACGGCTCACGCAAGCGCCTGATGGCGTCCGATGCGGGTTATGGATTTATCGTGTCTGAAAGCGAGTTGGAGAGTAATCGCAAGGCTGGCAAGTCCGTCGTCAGTGTACCGGATGGATCGAAACTGCTCGTGACCGATGTCGCCCGTGGAGACCATGTGGCCGTTATCGGAAGCAATCGGAAGCTCCTCATCTTCCCGCTAGATGAGTTACCGGAAATGTCGCGCGGCAAAGGCAATAAGCTGCAAAACTATCGCGGCTCGGATAAGCTTGGCGATGTCATGGTGTTTGATAGCGAAGACGGTCTGATCGTAACAGATGCGGCTGGTCGGATGCGCGGCTTCAGCGAATGGCAAGACTGGCTCGGCAAGCGGGCACAGGCTGGCAAAACGGTGATGAAAGGCTTCCCGAAAAGCGGACGCTTCAGCGGCTAAAGCCGCAGACAGGACACGTCAGTCAACTCAAATACGTCACCTGATGCGCGATTTTTCAAAAAGCACTCTGTGCCTCTTAGAACGAGGTCATAGGTCGTTGGCGTGTCCGGATTATTCCCTTCCAATGGACTTCCCGGGCTTGGCAATACGGAAACAGCGCCGGGCTTTTCCTTCGCCATCGGTCCCAGTTTCACGTTGGCGACACCGAGAGCTTGCGCGACCTGTCCCGGTAGGACGAAAAGCGCTTCATCACTGGCATCAGCCAGATAAGCAGGTGTCTCGCTCGTTGCGCCTGTTTGACACGCTGTGAGGGATATTGCCGCCAAGGCGAAGACGGTTGATCCTGTTTTCATCGCTATTTCCGATCCTGTGGCATCGTCATGTCATAATTGTTTTCCAGAACAGATTGAACAGGTGTCAGGTCCGTGACCTTAACGTCTGCTTCGAAAGCGGCTTTCTCGCTGACAGGCTCCAGGCCTTTGGTCGTCGTGGTCGGGCAGACTCCATTTTCACGATAGGATAAGGCGGTAGAGAGCATGGCCTCAGACGTGCTGCCGAGCTGATTGTCATAATCGTCTGAGACGACGCAGCCGCTGGCGCGTTCGCCAAAGGTTGCCGTCGAGTTGCCCGGAATGAAACCGTCCTGAAAATCGCCAAAGCCTTTCCCGTTCGTGCCTTGGAACTGGATCGTATAATAGGTCTCGCCGCAATTATCGGTCGGGTAGAAGCCAAACGGCTTTCCGCAAGTCGTCGTCCCGATCAGAACAACTTCAATATCAATCCCGCGCAGACCGTTGATGACCGCTTCACTCGCACTGCAAGTGCTGCCCGTCGACAGGATAAAGACGCGATTCAGATCAAGGCTCGGCAAGGGTGTTCCATTCACGAGGGTGAAGCCAAGGCCAGTCGAGTAGAACGGTACTGCATTATCAAAAGATCCAGTCACCGGATTTCTGTTTCCAGCGTCATCGTTGAAACGCAACTGATTGAAGGTTTCTCCATTTGTCGCGGTATCGCCTGCAATCATATAGCCGAGCTGGCCCGCGACGGCGAGCAGACCGCCGCCATTGTATCGCAAATCTAAAACCAGATCGGTCACACCCTCATTGCTCATCTGAACCATGGCGTCGTAGATTGCCTCTTCAGAGCTGAAGGGGCTGAACGTTGTAAAGTGGATATAACCGACTTTGCCGCTCGCCGTATCAATGACGGAGGTCACATTCACCGGCTGGCGCGAGATATTCGCCGCAGACATCGTAATCGTCCGCGTTGTATTGCTACCCGCATCCTGAACTTCGAATGTGTGCGTCTCGCCGACTGTATCCGGGAACAGACCTGCATTGAGAACATCAAGATCAGCTTGACTGGTCGCATTGACCAAATCGACGCCATCAACGGTCAAGAGGCGGGTGCCGCGCAGCAGGTTGGTCGTACCGTTTACGCTTGCGGCTGCCGGAGAGCCCTCTTCTGTATACCGGATCCGATAGTCCCGCGGCACACTCGTAGAGAACGCCACGAGGCTCCAGCCATAACTGGGCGACGCAGTAGAATTGCGCGACTCCAGAAACGCTTCGGTTGATTGCGAGAAGTGAAAATCGTCTTTTTCCTTGCCTGACGGGGTGAGTTCAGTTGTCCGTAAGACGGCAAAATAATCCGTGCGGCTACCAAACGTGTCCGGGTCCTGATCAACCACTTCGTCATTCCAGAGATAGGTCTCATTGGTCCATGATCTGAGCCAGAACTTTTCTTCGGACAGAGACCCGACCTGATCGGGAAACGCGTTACCCTCAATGTCGACGCCGGACCGCGGTGTTTCACACTGATCCTTGAACGTCGACGCGGCTTCGAAACTGCCCTGAGTCCAGATCGGCCCGCTTGGAGGCGGCGGTGGTGGGGGTGGCGGAGGAGGAGGCGGTGGCGGAGGTGCGACCGAAACAGGCGCTGTCGTTCCACCCCCACCTCCGCCGCCACCACAAGCAGATGCAAGGACAAGAACAGATGCTGACATGACGCCGAGCGCAAATTTAGAAACACGCATAGCTAAACCTCACCACAATTATCTGTATCAGGCAAAACACGTTATCGTGTGCCTGTTCTGTGTAAAGCTTGCCAAGGATCATCCAGCGCTCAAAGCGCTTTTAACAGCGGCTCAATCACATTTGCACCCAGCTGCTTCGAAGCCATGGTCGACCAGCCGCGCTCTTTATTCGGGTGGTTATCATCATCCTTGAACGGCATTTCGAGCGTCATGGCGAGACAGCCAAACTCCTGAGCCAGTGCATTCGTACAAATGCTGAGATTGGCTTTTCCGGGCGGCGTTTTGGGATAACCGTACTTGGTCTGAAATACCCCGCCTGTGGATTGAACATAAGCATGCTGGAACGCAGCAAGCTCTGCGGCCATCTCGTCATTCCAGCGCGGTATACCTTCAGCCCCTGCAATGAAATTGTACGGGATCGCCTCATCGCCGTGAACGTCTAGCGCGACCTTGCAGCCGGTCTCACGCATCTTATTGAGAACGAAATAGACCTCAGGGCTCTTCTCTAAGCTCGGCGTCTCCCATTCCCGGTTGAGATTAGTTCCGGCGGCATTGGTGCGCAAATGCCCTCGTACAGAGCCATCCGGATTCATGTTCGGCACGATATAGAGCGTCGCTTGTTCGAGTAGCTTCAGCGACATTTGATCTGTGATATCGAGCAAGCGCTCCAGAAAGCCCTCCATCCACCACTCCGCCATACTCTCACCGGGATGTTGACGGGCTGTCACCCAGATAACAGGCTTGTCGCTCTCCGGATCACCGATTGTGATGAGATCGAGCGGGCGTCCATCCAGCGTTTCGCCGAGCACCGAGACGTTCGCAGTCCTACTGCCCTGCGCACCGCCAATCAGCGCCTGATGGCGTTCCTCAGTATAGGGCGCGAAATAGGCCACCCAGAGCGTATTACGCCGCATCGTCGTGGTTATCGTAAGGGTTTTCCCATCATAGCTGGATGGCACGCGCAGCCAGTCATTCTGGTCGTAAGACACAACCGCGTTGTAATTCTCCCACCCTTTCGTGAACGCCGCACCGCCCGCATTTTCAATCTTGAGGCTGAGGTCGGTCCCAGCCTCACCCGTCACGCGGAAATAGAACCATTGATAGAAGTGAGACTTGTGATCGGCTTTGATTTCAAGGCGGACGTTCATGGGATCAGAAGCATTGAGCACGCGGATATTGCCGCTGTCGAAAGCATCGGTGATGTGCAGTGTCATGCTTAGTCCTTAATCCAAAGCCGCGTGATAGCGTTTGGCCATCTTACTATCCAGACCCTGCATTTTGAGAAAGGCGGACAGCACACCCAGTTTGCGATTTGGCTCTTTGCCGTCTGCAATCGTGTGCAGTTGGCTATAATACCAGGACTGCATGCCGAATCCGTTCAGGGCCTTGAAGAGGCCGATGGAGGAGTTTGGGCCGAATATGCCGGGCCCGATACGCAGGATCTTTTCCCACTTCGGCAGCTCTGCGACTGAACCATTGAGAAGTTGCGCAGGCGCATCGGTATCAACACAGAGGGGCCGACCAAGCCCAATGAGATCGGCTTCACCACTTTCGACGGCTGCAGTCATCCCCGCCAGTGTCCGGAAACCGCCTGTCACCATCAGCGGCATTTTCGCGACGCTCTGAACCTCTTTGGCATAATCAAGGAAGTAGGCTTCGCGTTTCTTTGTGCTCTCGGCCATGCCCTCTTCGAAGGCTGGCTTGAGACCGTCCATATCCATCATTTTGGGCTGTTCATAACTGCCGCCGGAAATCTCCACAAAGTCGAGATTGAGCGCGTTCAGCATTTCCAGAACGCGCGTGGACTCATCCTGACTAAAGCCACCTTTTTGAAAATCCGCGCTATTGAGCTTAACCGAAACGCCGAACCCCTGCCCGGCTTCTGCATTGGCCGCTTTCACCGCCTCAAGCAAGAAGCGCGCGCGGTTTTCGAGCGGCCCGCCCCAATCATCGTCGCGCTGATTGACCAGCGGCGACAGAAACTGGCTGACGAGATACCCGTGTGCTCCATGAATTTGTACACCGTCGAACCCGGCTGCCCGTGCAGCCTTCGCAGCGATGCCGTAGCGCTCAATCAGTGTTTTGATCTTGTCTTCGCTCAGCGCTTTCGGCGTGCCGAACTGACCACCCGGCAAATCAACCGCGACAGCACTCGGCGCGTCCGGTACTTTATTAACAAGCTTTTGCGTCTGCCGCCCTGCGTGGGAAAGCTGCATCACAGCCGCTGCGCCACCGGCTTTGATAACCTCGGCCCATTTTGCCAGCATCGCCGCATGCTCATTCGATGGCATGGCATCGATCACGACATTGCCCGGCGCTTCCAGATTGCGGCGTTCGATCAGGACGTTCCCGGTAATATGCATACCCGCGCCCCCCTGCCCCCACGCACGGTACAGATTGATATGGCGATCGGTGACTTCATTGCGCGGATTTGCAAGCCGCTCCGTCATCGCGGCTTTGACCAGACGGTTGGGAATCTGCACCCCGGATGGCAAAGTTAATGGGGTGTTAATCGAATTGGTCATGATGGAAGTCCTTGGAATCAGTGGGCGAATGGGCTTACGGGGAGAAAACCATTATGGGCGCTGCAAAGCAAACGAACCTGTTTAATGACATGACTGATGATACCACCTCTGGCAGCTATGGCGCTTCGGATATTGAAGTTCTCGAAGGCCTCGAACCGGTCCGCAAACGCCCTGGCATGTATATCGGCGGCACAGACGAGCGCGCCTATCACCACCTCTTCGCTGAAATCCTCGACAATGCGATGGATGAGGCAACGGCAGGCCATGCCAATCGCATTGAAGTCCATGTGCGCGCCGACGGCGTGGTCGAAGTGACCGACAATGGCCGCGGCATCCCCGTCGGCGAACATCCGAAATATCCGGGCAAGTCTGCACTTGAGGTGATTTTCACGGTCTTGCACGCAGGCGGTAAGTTCTCAGGAAAAGCCTATGCAACGGCGGGCGGCCTGCACGGCGTGGGATCTTCAGTTGTAAATGCCCTGTCTGAGCGCCTCGAGGTTGAAGTTGCGCGCGACAAGAAGCTCTATTTCCAAGCTTTTGAGCGCGGCAAGACGGTTGCCCCAATTGAGCTAAAAGGCGCAGCGCCGAACCGACGCGGGACAACAGTCCGGTTTAAACCCGATTTCGAAATCTTTGGAGAAAAGCTGCGCTGGAAACCCGCGCGCCTATTCCAGATGACGCGCTCAAAAGCCTATCTCTATCGCGGTGTCGAAGTCCGCTGGAAGTGCGATCCGGACCTTTTGCCGGAAGACTCGAAAATCCCGGCAGAGAAAACCCTGTCTTACCCGAACGGTCTCGCTGACCAGCTGGACGAGGTGTTCAAAGGCAAAGCAACGATTACTGAACAACACTTCTCAGGTCTGGTTGAAACTGATGAAGGCAAGGTCGAGTGGGCAATTGCTTGGACCGCAGCCGGTTTCGGCGACAATGATGGGTTTTCACGCTCCTACTGTAACACGATCCCGACACCGGACGGCGGCACGCATGAGGCGGGCTTCCGCTCTGCGATCACCAAGGCTGTGCGCAACTATGCCGAACTGACGGGCCAGAAAAAGGGCACATCGATCACCGCCGACGACATTATGGGCCATTCGGGCCTCCTTCTGTCTGTGTTTATTCGAAACCCCGAATTCGTAGGCCAAACGAAAGATAAGCTCTCAACCACCGCGGCGTTCCGTTTGGTTGAAAACGCTGTCCGGGACCGCTTCGATCACTGGCTGGTTGCGTCGCCGAAAGAAGCAGACAAACTGCTGACTTGGGCGATTGAGCGTGCTGATGAACGCGCACGTCGCCGCAAAGCGAAAGAGGTTTCACGTAAATCGGCAACCAAGAAACTGCGTCTACCCGGCAAACTCGCAGATTGCGCCGACAGCAAAGGCGACACCGAGCTTTTCCTGGTCGAGGGCGATTCAGCGGGCGGCTCAGCCAAACAGGCACGGAACCGGAAAACGCAAGCCATTCTGCCTCTGCGTGGTAAAATCTTGAACGTTGCCAGCGCCAACGCTGAAAAGATTAACGCCAACCAGGAATTGTCTGATCTCCTACTTGCGCTCGGAACGGGTACAGGCTCACGCTTCAATGTCGACGATCTGCGCTACGAGCGCATCATCATCATGACCGACGCGGACGTCGACGGCGCCCACATCGCGGCGCTATTGATTACGTTCTTCTATAAAATGACGCCAGGCCTGATCGAAAGCGGACGCCTCTACATGGCGATGCCACCGCTTTACCGCCTATCCAATAAGAAAGGCAAATCCGTCTACGCGATGGATGATGAGGACAAAGAGCGCCTCATGGAAAGCGAGTTCAAGCCGAATGAAAAGGTTGAGCTTGGCCGTTTCAAAGGCCTTGGCGAAATGAACCCATCTCAGTTGAAAGAGACAACGATGGACCCGGCAACGCGCACCCTTGCTCGGATTACGCTACCAGACAGCATTGATGAACTTACAGAAATTCGCCCCGCCGAACTGATCGATACGCTCATGGGCAAGAAAGCAGAGCACCGCTACCGCTTCATCCAGGAAAATGCCCATTTCGCAGACGATTTGGACATTTAATCCCAAAAAATCAGTTCGTTCACCTTCCATTAGGCACGAGTCGTGCTTAGTTGGCGGCGTCGGCAGCCCGCGCGGCTCCGGCGTATTGTTCAACAACTGAAAGGAGGTGATCCAATGTCGAGTGAGAAACCAGGTAAGGCGATTGAATTCGTTTGTATTGGAGACCTCGTGGAGCATCCTCTGCGAGCCATCTAAAACAGGCACGGCAGCCCTGTTGAACGCTGTCAGAATTCAAGAGCCAATCCGGCTCACGAAAGCCGTCTTTCCTCATCGAGGAAGGCGGCTTTTTTGCAGGCGAAATATGAACGATCATGCTCCCAAATCGTCCTTTTAGAAAAACTCTCACCTACTTACGTAACGTAAAGACTATGACTTGTGCAAATTTAGTCTAAGGGAACGCGCATGAGAGTGAGCATCCTGAAAGAGACCGCACCCGGTGAAACGCGCGTGGCCGCAACCCCTGAGAGCGTAAAGAAACTGATCGCCCTGGATCATACTGTCACGATTGAGACAGATGCCGGGCGCACGGCTGGGTTCCTAGACGACGCCTACAGCGACGCGGGGGCGGCGATTGCCCCTGATGCAGGCAAGGCCGGAGAGGATGCAGACATCGTGCTGGGCGTCCGCGGGCCAGAAATCGGTGCGTTGAAGCAAGGTCAGACCGTCATTGCCCTTTTCGATCCGTTTGCCGCTGATTTCGGCCCTTATAATAAAAAGTCGATCACGACACTCGCGATGGAGTTCACGCCCCGTATCACCCGCGCACAAAGCATGGATGCACTCTCCAGCCAGTCTAATCTGGCAGGCTATCGCGCTATCATCGAAGGCGCGCAGATTTACGGTCGCGCAATGCCAATGATGATGACAGCAGCAGGGACAATTGCGCCAGCAAAAGTTTTCGTCATGGGCGCGGGCGTTGCCGGCCTCCAGGCGATTGCAACCGCCAGACGCCTCGGGGCCGTCGTCAGCGCAACGGATGTGCGCCCAGCTGCAAAGGAACAGGTCGCCTCCCTCGGCGCAAAATTCATCGCGGTTGAGGACGAGGAATTTAAGGCGGCCGAGACTGCCGGCGGCTACGCAAAGCAGATGTCAGACGAGTATCAGGCCAAGCAGGCTGAGCTGATCGCTGAACACATAGCGAAACAGGACATTGTGGTGACAACCGCCCTAATTCCCGGACGCCCAGCCCCAGAGCTTGTCTCAGCCGACATGGTTAAATCCATGCGCCCAGGCTCCGTCATCGTGGATATGGCAGCTGCCCAAGGCGGCAATTGTGCGCTGACAAAACCGGACGAGATTGCCGATGAAGGCGGGGTCAAGATCGCGGGCTACACCAATCTTCCAGCACGCCTGCCTGCAGATGCCAGCGCGCTTTATGCAAAAAACCTGTTATCATTCTTGCCTCTTATCACAGGCGAAGATAGCGAGCTTAATCTAAAAACCGATGATGAGATTGTGCAGGCGATGCTTGTCACACGCGGTGGCGAAACCACCAATGAAAGGGTCAGGGCATGAGAGTGTTAGCCATAAGTGTAGCGCTTCTAGCCACAGCGTTTCCAGCGCATGCGGCGAGCGTCTCTGAGATTAGCCCTAGCGTATTTCTAGCCGGCATTTTCGTTCTGGCCTGTTTTGTCGGTTACTATGTCGTCTGGAGTGTGACGCCTGCGCTGCACACGCCCCTCATGTCCGTGACAAATGCCATTTCAGCCGTCGTCGTCGTTGGTGCGCTTATCGCTGCGGCGGCGCTCGCCACCGCGGACGGAGAAGCAGACAACAAGGTCTGGGTCGCTCGTTGGCTTGGCGCAGGCGCAGTGTTCCTCGCCTCAGTCAACATTTTCGGCGGCTTCCTCGTTACCCAGCGCATGCTCGCAATGTACAAGAAAAAGGATAAAGCATGATCGACGCATCGCTCGCGGCAGGGCTTTACCTCGCCTCTGCTGTTCTATTTATTCTCGCTATTCGCGGGCTTTCCAGTCCTGAAACAGCGCGTGGCGGGAACCGTCTGGGTATGCTCGGTATGGGGCTCGCGATTGCGACCACGCTTGGTGTGCTCGCTCCGGGTTTAAGTGGCGTGACGCTTGGCATGATCGCAGGCGGGATCATCCTTGGCGCGCTCGTCGGCGGCGTGCTCGCACAACGCGCGCCAATGACAGATATGCCTCAGCTTGTAGGGGCTTTTAACGCGCTCGGCGGAGGGGCTTCGCTCCTTGTTGCCTTAGCTGCGATCTATGCGCCAGCAAGTTTTGGCATTCTGGGCGGAACAGGCGGCACAGCTGTGGATCCCTTCACAGCAGGAATCCCTGCCCGCTCAATCGTTGAACTCGCGATCAGTGTGATCCTAGGGGCAGTCACAGTTACAGGTTCGATTATCGCCTTTCTGAAGCTGAACGGAAACATGTCGGGCGCACCGATTATGCTGCCTCTAAGACACGTTCTAAATGTGCTGTTGGCCGTCGGGGGCGTTGTTCTTGTTGTCTTGCTGGCTGCCAGTGGAGGGAATAACCTGCTTTTCCTATGGGCGCTTGTCGCGGTTGCATTGATTATTGGAGTGACTTTGATCATTCCCATCGGCGGCGCGGACATGCCTGTCGTCATTTCCATGCTGAACTCTTACTCGGGTTGGGCCGCGGCCGCCCTCGGCTTTGGATTAGGCAATTTCGCACTCATCATTGTCGGCGCTCTTGTCGGAAGTTCTGGGGCAATCCTGTCTTATATTATGTGTAAGGGCATGAACCGCTCTTTCCTATCAGTGATCCTAGGCGGCTTTGGAGCAGCCGATGGTGATGGCAGCGCAGCGGGTGGTGTTCAAGTCGATCGCCCCTACAAGCAAGGCAGCGCGGACGATGCAGCTTTCATCATGAAGAATGCGAGCAAGGTCATCATCGTTCCAGGATACGGGATGGCTGTCGCCCAGGCTCAGCACGCGCTGAAAGAAATGGTCGACCGCCTGAAAGAAGAAGGCGTTGAAGTCAAATATGCGATCCACCCCGTCGCAGGGCGGATGCCTGGACATATGAACGTCCTCCTCGCTGAGGCACAGGTGCCGTATGATGACGTTTTCGAGCTGGAAGATATCAACTCAGACTTCCGCAGCGCAGATGTCGCCTTCGTGATCGGGGCCAATGACGTCACCAATCCTGCCGCGAAAGATAACACCTCGAGCCCGATTTACGGTATGCCCGTTCTGAATGTTGAAGAGTCTGCAACGGTGCTGTTTGTCAAACGCTCAATGGGATCCGGCTACGCTGGCATCCAGAACGAATTGTTCTTCAAAGACAATACGATGATGCTGCTCTCGGATGCGAAAAAGATGGTCGAGAACGTCGTAAAAGCGCTCTAGCGCTTATCCAATTTCGGAGCGGCTTTGTAAGTGTCTAGCGCTCTACGCGCTCTGGCCTCACCATCTTCGTGATCGATCGCCTTATCGGGATCGTGGATTTGATGCCCCGCTGCTTGTTCGAAAGAGGTCCGCAAAGACGGGCCCACTTTCGCCAATGCGGTGAGAAGTACGAGGGTCATTAAGCCCATGAGAATTGCGCGTTCAGCCATGTGGCTCTCGGCTGCAACGCCCATGCCAGATTCGCTTAATTGGCGAGTGTGATTTTGAGAAAATGCAGTCACACTCAATTAACGCTAATCGTGGATTTGCGAATCCAGCCCTTTGTCCTACATCTGTTCTATGGCTTCCAAATCAACGTCAGGCGTGTCCGACGCCGCCGCTCTTTTTGATATGTCCGGTGCAGCGCTCGACAATGCAGGGCTGCTGCCATCCGACAATTGGACCCCGCACCGACCGGACCGAAAGTGGGAGAAACTTGAAGGCGGCAAGCGCTTTCGCGTGGACAGCCCTTTTGAACCTGCAGGCGACCAAGTCTCCGCAATCCCCGAACTCGTCGAAGGCATTGAGCAAGGCGAGCGTGACCAAGTCCTACTCGGCGCGACCGGCACGGGTAAAACGTTCACGATGGCCAAGATCATCGAAGCGACACAGCGCCCCGCCCTGATCCTCGCTCCGAACAAGACGCTCGCCGCGCAGCTCTATGGCGAGTTCAAATCCTTCTTCCCCGACAATGCGGTCGAGTATTTCGTCTCTTACTATGACTACTATCAGCCAGAGGCCTATGTCCCCCGCCGCGACCTCTACATCGAGAAAGAGTCGAGCATCAACGAGGCCATCGACAGGATGCGCCACTCTGCAACGCGCGCCATTCTGGAACGCGATGACTGTATCATCGTGGCCTCAGTCTCCTGCATTTACGGCATTGGCTCGGTCGAAACCTACACGAGCATGACGAAAAAGCTGGAGGTCGGCCAACGCATCGATCCACGTGAAGTCGCCGCCCAACTCGTCGCGCTTCAATACACGCGCAATGATATGGCCTTCCAGCGCGGAACATTTCGTCTGAAAGGCGACGTCGTCGACATCTTCCCCGCCCACTACGAAGACCGAGCGTGGAAGCTGAGTTTCTTTGGCGATGAGCTTGAAAGCATTACAGAATTTGATCCCCTGACCGGGCGCAAGATGGAAGACCTGCCGGCCATCAAGCTCTACGCGAACAGCCATTATGTGACGCCTCGGCCGACGCTTAATCAAGCCATCGATCAGATCAAAACCGAACTCAAAACAACGCTCGCCCACTTTGAGAAAGAGGGCAAACTCCTCGAAGCCCAACGCATCGAACAACGCGTCCAGTACGATCTGGAAATGCTCGCCGCCACCGGCTCCTGCAACGGCATCGAAAACTATTCCCGCTATCTGACAGGGCGTAAGCCCGGCGATCCTCCGCCCACCATGTTCGAATACATCCCCGACAATGCCCTCATATTCACCGATGAGAGTCACCAAACCATCCCTCAAATCGGCGGCATGTATCGCGGCGACTATAACCGCAAACGCACCCTCGCCGAATATGGCTTCCGACTACCCTCCTGTATGGATAATCGGCCGCTTAAATTCGAAGAGTGGGAGGCGATGCGGCCGCAGACCGTGCATGTCAGTGCGACGCCGGGGCCTTGGGAGATGGAGCGCACAGGCGGTATTTTCACCGAGCAAGTTATTCGCCCGACCGGGCTGTTGGATCCGGATGTTACTGTGAGGCCAGTTTCTACGGGCAAAACCAATCAGGTCGACGACCTAACCGCCGAGATCCGCGACACGACCGAAAAAGGCTACCGCACGCTCGTCACCACGCTGACCAAAAAGATGGCCGAGGACCTAACCGAATATCTCAACGAACAGGGCATCCGCGTGCGCTACATGCACTCCGACGTCGACACGGTGGAGCGCATCGAGATCATCCGCGATCTTCGCCTCGGCGAGTTCGATGTGCTGGTCGGCATCAACCTGCTGCGCGAGGGCCTCGACATCCCCGAATGCGGCCTCGTCGGCATCCTCGACGCGGATAAGGAGGGCTTCCTGCGCTCAGAAACCTCTCTGGTGCAGACGATTGGCCGCGCGGCCCGCAACGCCGACGCGCGCGTCATCCTCTATGCCGACAAGATCACAGGCTCAATGCAGCGCGCGATGGACGAGACCGAACGCCGCCGCGAAAAACAGATGGCCTATAATGAAGAACACGGCATCACCCCGACCACGATCAAACGCGCCGTGGCCGATATTCTGGGTGAACTCGGCGAAGGCGCGCGCCCAGGCGGACGCACCCAACTCAAAGGCGGCAAATCCCGCCTCAAAGCCGTAGCGGAAGAGGCCGTCACTTACGAAGCAGGCGCCACAGGCCACAACCTCCGCACCGTCATCGCCGACATGGAGAAGAAAATGCGCGAAGCGGCAGCGAATTTGGAATTTGAGGAGGCGGCTAGATTGCGGGACGAGGTGAAGCGGCTGAGGGAAGAAGAGTTGGGGGTTTGAGGGTTAGACCTAGGAGGTGTTCGCGCAAAGTCGATTCTTACCTTTCGCGAACAATTGTTGGGCTGGATAAAAAATCGCCTGAAGAACGACTACTAATTTGACCACATGAATGTGACGATACCGAAGAGAAGACCTAAAGCACCAAAAAGCAAACTAAACCAAGTTGCCTGATCGCGATCTATACCCCAAAAAAATCGTCTCGTTTTTTACCGAATCCTTGAGTTACTATTTTTTCGCTAAACAACTGGTCGCAGCCATTCGTGGAACCTTCAATCGACAAAACGGTTGGCATTATTCGTTTCATTTTACCGAAACAGTCATCAAGTTCATTGTACTCAAGCGAGTCATTCTGACTAATCCTGCTCGCGACTGCAGCAGTTAGACACGCAGTCATCGCATCCCCAGCGCCAACAGTCGAAACAATTGACGTCGTAGAATAGGCGGGATGTTCTCGAACAGAGCCATCCTCAAAAAGTGTGAGCATCCCCCGCTCCGAAAGGGTTATTACTACTGCGGAAGCGTGACATTGTTCGCAAATATTTTTAGCATTTTTCGACGCATAATTGACAGAGAAATTTTCAATTATAGTTTTGGCTTCACTTCTATTCATCACAAGCGCATAGAATTTTGTAGTGCTGTAAATATTCTGAATTCTCGATATTCGTCCATCTGATGTACCGTTGCAGATTACAGGAATAGATGATTTTCCAGCTTCATCCAACACAACAGAGAGCTGATTTGCATTCATCCCTAGGTCACAGACAATCGCAGATTTATTAGAAATAAAATTACTGATATTAAGATCGTCAATAGATACTTGGTCGATACTGGTTGATGTAACAGCACGCTTCACTTGAAGTGAAGCGTG